>JAJRAX010000013.1 GCA_028679775.1 Methanothrix sp.
ATCTCCTAAAAATATTTAAAAAATAATTAAAGCAGCCCCATGTTCTCAAGTTGCATCCGGACGATGTGCACGCCTTCCTCGCACTCCGCCGGGCTCTTGCCGCCGGTTACCACAAGTTTGCCGGAGCTGAAGATGAGCACTACTACTTTTGGCACCTTGATCCTGTAGACAAGTCCCGGAAACTGCTCAGGCTCGTACTCGATGTTCTCCAGGCCGAGGCCAAGCGCAATGGCGTTGAGGTTCAGGTCCGTCTTCAAGTCCGCAGAGGCCACAATGTTCTGAACGTGGATCTCAGGCTCCAGATCGATCTTTTCGAAGCCGATGGACTTGAGGGTCTTGGCCATATTGGTTATGACCGTGCGAACGTCCTCGACGTTCTTGGCTCCAGTGCATACTACCTTGCCGGAGGTGAAAATGAGAAATGCAGCTCTCGGGGCTTTGACTCTGTAGACTAGGCCCGGGAACTTCTCCTTGTTGTACTCAGCTCCCTCCAGCTCGGCCTCGATCTTGTGAAGGTCAAACTCTTCTGCGAGCTTGGTAGATGCCACCACGTTCTCAATATTAATTGTGGACTCCATACTCAAGTATCTCCAGATTATCCCTTACAGACTGGGGGTATATATACGTGAGTATTTAAGATTTATAAGTGGCTTATAAATGGCTTAAAAACTGTTTATAAACGAATCACAAGGTTCATATGATAGGGCTGCTCGCGGATCATAATATCTGATGGCCAGCGTCTGATTAAATCATATGACCAAAGGAAAAAATGGGCAGATTCAATCCTTGCCCTTCCACTTGATTTTATCTCCCTTTCTCTTGATCACTCCGCTCTTCTCAAGAACCCGTGCCAGATCATCAGCAACATCGAATCCGTCAATGTTGACTGTCGAATCCTCATCTTCTATGTTCAGGACACATTCCTCTGCGAACTCGGCAAAGTCCATCTTGCGAGATGAGGGTGTGATGGCCAGCTTCTCAATCAGCAGTCCCAGGATCTTGAGCCTCTGGGCCTCTGATGGATATTTGTCCCAGAAATCTTCATCGATGTCGTCTGTAAGGGGTGCGGTGAACTCATCCACGTAGACTGTGACTGATTTATCCAGATAGAAATCGATATCGTACTTCAATTGCTTCGGCCTGGTATCGAATTTTTCTGGAGAGACCAATAACAGGAGAACTGGGTCTTCTAGCTTGTCCTCCGCCGGCTCGCCGATCTTTATCTCATTGTTTTCTAGGATCATTGTGGCAAATGACTTTGCATCCTGCATTTTCGGGTGGCCTTCATCCCATTCTTTAGAGCCGGATTCAAGGCTCTCCTTCACTTTCTCAGTGGTGCTTTCTGAGCTGGTCAAAAGATCTACGACTTCATCTCTCTTATCAAACAGGTCCGGGAGCAGTTCCTTGAGATACAAATCCCCAAAATTATCGGGCGTGGCCTGGGGCAGTACGCTCTTCATTGCCCCTAAATATTGTTTGAACCGGCTCGTGTCCTCTTCAGTCAGCTCGCTGATGGCACTCATCTTGTCTTTGATGTAGTAAGTTGTCTCTTCATCGATTACCAGGCAGGACTTCGACTCAACCTTGAGGCCGGCCTTATCCAGATGCCTCTTGATCTCTTTGGCCGTGTCCTCGTCGTATTCTCCAAGATAGAACATGGATCTGGTGAATGGCATAAAGGGATTAAAAAGGTTTAGCTATGCGAGCCAGCTTGCGGGGATCATGCTACTACCGTCTTATTTTCTTTCGAAGTGGCGCGAATTCCAAGCTTCAATGGGGCCACGACTTTTCAGCCGTGGAAACCGTTAATTGCAGAGATTGCAATCCCTGAGTGAGCGAAAATATTGCTATAAAAATAATAATCACATTCTGCAGGCGTCCATGCTGGCAGCATTCTTCGGAGTCAAGCGCGAGGTTGACTGCCCTTTAGCTCTGTCGGGCGGCAGCCAAGCGACATGATCTTTCCGTATTCTCTGTCGCTGAGACGAAAGCCTGCAGACTTCAATTCGTTCAGAGCATCTTTCAAGTCCAGCATTCCTTCATCTGATGCCAAGAGCAAAATGCCAACAGTCCCTGTGATCTTCAAGCCGAGCTGCTTGGCGGACTTCCTGCCGTCGCCATCATCGATTATCAACAGCGCGTCCTTTTCCCGCGAGAGCACAATGGCCTCCGCCTCGCCTTTGTCAAGGGATATGCAAAGAGCATCAACCGCCAGCCTGTTTGCCACTGGCTCTGTTTTGATCCAACTGCAGGAAGCCACCTCGGAAGCACCAGTCAGGCCACTTCCGCGTAGCACAACCTCATCATAGACCTCTTCCGGGATGAAGATCTCGCCAAAAAATTCTTTCAGTAGATGGAGTTGATTGATCTTTGCCAGGGCAATCAGCGGCGTTGAGTTGCTTACAGCGATCATCGGTCCAGCACATCTCTTAAGGTCTGAAGGTCTTCTTTGGCGTCTTCAGAGGTATAATCTATCGGAACACCCTTCTCGCTGAGAAGCATGAGCATCTCCCACTTGTTTTTAGTCCCGGCCAGCTCCGCTGCTTTGCCCAAAGAGAGTTTGCCTTCCCTGTAGAGCTCAACTGCCAGTGAGCGCTTTATGAATTGGGCCAAATTTTCGCGATCTACCTTGATCAGGGCAAGGATAGATCCGGGCATTTCCACTTCTGCTAAAACCATCTTTCCTACTATATGCGATTATGATATTAAAGAATTGGCATCACTTCAATTAACCCTGGAGACTGCCCGGCTGCGATCTTGCAAGGGGACGGGATTATAGGGGTTTTCGAAGATATGTATGCGATAGCGGTCTCGTTCTCAATATAATCTTCGTAGAAAACCAGTGCTGGCCGCAGCTTCCCTCCTGTCAGATCTGAATTTGGGAATGGAACGAGGATGATATCTCCTTTCATCTATATCGGACTTTTAGATCATCGACCGTATAGATATCCGGTTCGCTCGCTAAGAAGTCATGCAGCGACAGATCAGAGAGCATCATGAGAGAATTTGTGATGTCTTCTGGTTCTTCCAAGTCATAGGGAAGAAGCTGCTTTTGATCTTTGTGCTCCAAACTCTCAAGCATAGACCTTAATTTGGAATTCATCCCATTTAACCTTCAATGGGGCCACGACTTTTCAGCCGTGTAAACGTCTACCTGATCATAGACGGAATTTTTCTGCCTATTCACAACGAAAGGTTAAGCTACAGAGATCCATTCTTCTCGACTGATACCAGCTTCATCTAAAACAGTGTCCAGAAGAGATGGATCTATCTCTTCACCATGATGAGGGTTTGGTATGCGTGCGGTTATCATACCTCGTTTCATGTAGGCGTGCTTCCCGCCAGGATACGGGCCATCAAATCCCAGCTTCCTTAATCGCCTAATTAACTCATGTCGCGATACTGGAGTTAATCTAGACACTTGCAATTGGCTCCGCAGATGCTTCTATGGCCTGGTTATCCATCGATGGAATTGGCAATCCCAATCTCAGGCGTAAGGCTATCCAACCTTCAATAACCTCTACAAGCTCGGTACGTGCTCCTTCGATGGTCTTGCCTGTAGCCCAAACGCCTTGCAGGCCGGGGACGGTAGCAACATACTCACCGTTGTCCAGAATCCTGTAATTGGCCTTGGATAGCGCTGCAGTAATGTATTCAGCAAACATGTCAAGACCTTATATGCCTTGAAGGGATTTAACATTTGAGGCGCGTGCTGGCATGAGTGCCCTGAGGCAGACTTTCTGAATAGCCGGATGCCCCCAATCCAGCCAGATCCTTTTCATCTCTTTTTCATCTCGTCCAGTGCGTCTTTCAGCTTCCTGTATGTCGCCTGGAGCCCCTCAGATATCACCCTCGTGTCAGACAGCACAGGCATGAAATTGGTGTCACCATTCCAGCGGGGCACGATGTGCATGTGAATGTGGTCTGCGACGCCTGCTCCGCCCACGATCCCCATGTTGATTCCCAGGTTGAAGCCGTCTGGCCTCATGGTCCTCTTGAGCAGCTCCACACACATATCCGCCAATTGCATCATCTCCTGCTGCTCTTCACTCGCCCAGCCGGAAAGCGAGGCCGTGTGCCTGTAGGGTACAACCATCATGTGCCCGTTGTTGTAGGGAAAGGCATTCATGATGACAAAATGATATTTGCCCCGGAACAAGATGAGATTCTCTTCATCCTTCTTCTCTGCAGGCTTATCACAGAATATGCAGCCTGGTGGCTTCTTGCTCAGAATGTAATCGATTCTCCAGGGGGCCCATAAGTTTTCCATTGTCTATCTCTCCGCACGTTGCCAGACTATCTTCCTGCCCTCGATCTTGGGCCGTCCCTCTATAAACATCTTTATGGCTCGCGGGTAGGCCCGGTACTCAGCCCTCTGAATCCTGGCTTTAAGGCTCTCGTGGGTGTCGTCTTCCCGGATGGGCACCGGCCTCTGGTAGACTA
>JAJRAX010000368.1 GCA_028679775.1 Methanothrix sp.
CGGAGTTGACTGTGCGGCAGCAGAATGCTGACTTTATCCGGGCAATGAAGGTTGACATCCAATTGCTGAAGCAGGTTGACCTGAAGAACTATCGTTTGATTGCCCTCGTCGATGCCCAACCTACTTTCTTCGGTGAAACCCTCAAAGATATTCATCCCCAGATCGTTTTGGATCATCATCCCTGCACAACCGTATGGCACGCTGAACTGGCGGATATCCGGGAAAACTACGGGGCATTGTCAACCATTATGACGGAATATCTCCTGGCTTCAAAGGTTAAGATTCCCAAGAGGCTCTATACCGCCTTGCTTTACGGGATAAAAGCCGATACGAACAATTTCGAGAGGGATGTTACCCTTGAGGACATCAGTGCGTATTACCTCAATTTTGCCCGCGCCAATACGCAATTGGTACGGCGTATCGAAATGAATCAAATCCCCGAACGATTTCTCAAGTACTATGACCATGCATATCACAACAGGCGACGCTATAGAGACAGAATCATCAGTTTCTTAGGCAAAGTGGATAGTGTGGATGCCTGCGTCCAGGTAGCAGACTTTTTGCTGCGTCTTGTCGATATTTATTATGTCATCGTTGCCGGAATCGTCAAGGACCGGCTGGTTATTATCTTCCGAGGGGACGGCTATCGTCAGGATTGCGGTGTAATTGCGAAAAAGGCTTTCGGAAAATACGGCAGTGCTGGTGGACACAGGAGCGCGGCACGGGTGGAGATTCCCCTCGACACGATCAAAGAGATCCTCCATGATGATTTTTCCCAGGAAACAGTGGATCACTTTCTCGTACAGCGTCTCCACAAAAAGCGTAATCTCACGGGCCATGCCAAGTGATGTGGAAGCATCTCCCCCTTTGATCACACCATGAAACGTCTTTTGATCCCATTAAGTATCATTGCTATTCCTTTATTTGGGATCATCCTCTTGTATCCCTGGTTTAAAACGCCCGTTTTGTCGCAGGACGCTCCGGCCCGTGCGGTCGTTCCGATATATACATGCAGAATTGTTAAAACTTATCATCACGATAGGGCCGCATTTACCCAGGGCCTCGTTTTTGATGGCGGTTATTTGTATGAAGGAACAGGCCTTGAGGGGCGTTCGTCATTGCGGAAGGTCAAATTGGAAACGGGAACGGTTCTGAAAAAACGCACCCTTGGCCCCCAATTTTTTGGTGAGGGCCTGACCATCTTCGGCAACCGAATCATTCAGCTTACTTACAGATCCGGGGTCGGGTTTGTATATGATAAGAACAGTTTTAATTTGTTGAAAACGTTCTATTATTCTACTGAAGGATGGGGGATTACCCACAACAATAAATGGTTGATCATGAGTGACGGCACATCAAAATTACATTTTTTGGATCCCGATACTTTCGGAGAAATTAAGACGATTATCGTCCATGATCACCGTGGGGCGATTATGGGTCTTAATGAACTGGAATTTGTCCGGGGGGAAATTTTTGCCAATATCTGGCAAGAGGATCGCATTGCAAGGATCGACCCCGGAACAGGGCAGATCACGGGATGGATCGAGTTGAAGGGACTTTTAGACCCATCTGATTCAACCAGGAATACCGATGTCCTCAATGGCATTGCCTATGACTCGGCTAATCATCGGCTGTTTGTAACCGGGAAGCTATGGCCGAAACTCTTTGAAATCGAATTAATCCGGCAGGAATAGCTTCTAATTAGGCGTCCCCGCCTGCACTCGCACTTGTACTTGCAGTTGTGCTTGAAGATGGTTCGCTTGCTTTGGATTCGGTCGATGCAGGTGTTCCTGAATCCTCTTTCTTCGCTTCACTGGTTGGCGCTTTCTTACCGCCGTAATCAGTCACGTACCAGCCGCTGCCCTTCAGATGAAAGGTAGAAAGAGAAATCAGTTTGTGGA
>JAJRAX010000014.1 GCA_028679775.1 Methanothrix sp.
AGTAGCTATATACAGCACATAGATACTATATAAGACTTATGCCTCAAAACGACATCGCTGTAATTCAACTAAGAACAGATACGAGAGAACGTCTTAAGGAAATTGGACAGAAGGGGGAAAGCTATGATACAATCATTAATCGGTTATTGGAAGAACATGATCACAGCGGGGTACGCTCCTCTCACGACTGAAGTCGCCAGTATCCGCTACCCCTGCACCCCGAGGTCTTCATGAAAAAATTCGAGGCGCCTTGAAGAGATAGAAGCTCGCTTCACCTGAATTGATCAGCCTCTTGGAAAAACCGGGCAGATCCGCGATCTCATCCATTAGAGGCCGAATCAGCACATCCGCTCCGATCTCGGCTGCCAAAAGGCCTATGGCCAGTTGCATCTCCAGGGGCGGGCGGATCGAATAGACCAGGCTCGTCCCCAGGTACAGCTCCAGCCGTGGCGAGAAGATGTCATCCTCTAAAACCTGGAGGCTGCCAAGAAGCCGTTCCTCTTTGTCAGTGAGCGCCACCTCCAGCCCTCGTGCCATGAGGGCCAGGGCTACATCGGCGAAGTAGCCAGCCCCAACCTCCACGACCCGCCCGGAATAGTTCCTGGCGATAAACTCCGCCAGGTCGTCCGCACCCAGCAATGATGACATCAAAAACACCATATACTACAGCCATTTTCTGCCAGCAGCTTAATCGCAATAATTATTAACATATATTACTATTTGGTTAAGCTAGCAATGAGGGGGAAAAGGTATTGCAGTCAGATCTACGTGAGTCTAACGAGTTTTCCGATTACGAAGGTGGTTTTGGCCTGCCGAAAATCCTGGTGATAGGCTGTGGAGGAGCTGGCAACAATGCGGTCAGCAGTCTCTCTAAAATGGGCCTTCACGGGGCCAGGACTGTGGCGATCAACACAGACAGCCAGCAGTTGAAGACGGCCCAGGCCGACGAGTTGATACTCATCGGCCAGAAGATAACCAAAGGCATGGGCGCTGGCGGAGACCCGGAGGTTGGCAAGAAGGCCGCAGAGCTGGCAACTGCCGAGCTGGAAGGCATTTTGCGAGGTGCCGACCTGGTCTTTGTGATCGCGGGGCTGGGCGGCGGCACGGGCACCGGATCGGCACCGGTAGTGGCCCGCCTGGCGCGGGAGAGAGGCGCAATCGTGGTGGCCATGATGACTACTCCATTTCACATGGAGAGGGCTCGCGTTTTTACCGCGGAGGAGGGACTGGATGCCATCCGCCGATATGCCGACACATCAATTGTCATGGACAACAACCGCCTGCTCGACTGCGCGTCTCACCTGCCAGTTCAGCACGCCTTCTCCGTTGTCAACAGGATCATGGCAGAGATCGTGCAGGGCATCTGTGATACATTGACGAGTCCGTCGCTCATCAACCTGGACTACGCAGACGTTCGCACCATCATGAGATCTGGGGGAGCATCCTTTATGTTTGTTGGAGAAGGAAAGCTGAAGAGCAGTCCAGAGAAGATCGTGCGAACTGCCCTGAAAAATCCCCTCCTTGACGTGGACTATCGAGGTGCAGGGGCCTGCCTTTTGCATATGACAGGTGGCCCGGACATGACCATGAAGGAGGCTGCTGCCATTGCTGGTGCCCTCACCCAGGAGCTGGATCCGAGGGCCAATGTCATCTGGGGGGCGAGGATCAGGCCGGACTTTGCTGGAAAAGTGAGGCTGATGGCCATCATCACAGGAGTGAAATCGTCTCAGATCCTCTCACCATCCGATGCACTTGAGCCTTGCCGGGATTCAGAGCCCGGAAGAGAAAGAAAGATAGACCAGAAGTATGCAAAGATAGACATGATAAAATGAGCGAGATAGTGTTTCAGATCTTAGCCCTGGTCCTCTCAGTGCTCCTGGGACTGGGGGCAGTCTACAGCATTCGCCTCTATCTGGAGATTTAGGCTATGGGGCTCGTGCCTCATGAAAAGCCTGCTCTAAGTGCCCTGCTCTACCCCTCACCCATAGGCGTGACCCTCTGAAACTTCCAGAGCCGGTCCAGCCTTGCGGTAGCGTCCGCACCTACCTTGGTGGTGATGCCATCGATGCTTCTCGGATCCAGTGTGCTGCCACGCACATTGGGATGGATGACAAGATCTGTGTCTCCACGCATCCGAGTGGCAATGGCAAACTCAAGGTCGCGCGAGTCATAGATGTCTATATCTGAATCGACAACGAGGACGTGCTTGAGAGAGCCATGCGCCTGGAATGCAGCCTCAATGACCCGTCTCGCGTCCTTTTCAGTCTCCTTCTCGATCTGCACCACTGCATGGAAATAGTTGCATCCGCCGTCAGTCAGGATGACGTTCTTGACCTTTGCCACCTTCGAGGCCGCTTTGAAAATCAGAGGCTCGTAGGGCACTCCCATGAGCATCTTATGCTCGCCGCCAGCCGGAAGGAGTCCATGATAGATGGGGTCCTCTCGGGCCATCATCCCCGTCAGCCTGATGACAGGCTCCTGCCTGACCAGATCTGATGTGCCGGTAATGTCAACGAATGGCCCCTCAGCCGCGCGCTGTTCCGTGATGTAGCCCACCAGAACTATCTCGGCATGCGGGACAGAAACGCCGTTGTCCAGCCGGATAAGCTCCACGGGAGCGCCCCGCAAAGCCGCAGCATAGGAGAACTCTTTTTCAGGGGGAACGCGCGTCGAAGCTGCCATAAGCAGCACCGGATCAACGCCTATGGCGATAGCTACAGGAAGCTCCTGACCTCGTGCCATGGCCGCCTGATAGAGCTGATGAGTATGCCTTCCTGGAACGAGACGCACAGCCAGATGGTCCTTATCCAGCACCATGAGCCGGTGCACACAGGCATTGATCCTTCCTTCAAACTGGCTCACGACTACAGCCGATGTGATGTAAGGCCCGCCATCGCCCTTGAAGTAGGTGAGAATTGGCAGGCGGCTGAGATCCGGCTTTGTTGTGCATTCCATGAACGGCGAAGAGTCCACCTCGCGCACAGGGCCATCGTAGCCGACGCCAGCAAGATGTGTGACCATATCTGGGGGAGAAATTCCAAGAGCTTTGGCCAGGAGCCGACGCGTAGAGAGAATGTTCAGAGCACACTTGTGGCCCTGGACGTTGCTAAATAGAATGGGGCCCATTCCCCAGGCTCGATCTGTGACCTCAAGCCTTGGTGACACAGATTCGTGATTCTCTTTTAGCAGTCCATCCCTCTGCAGATCAGCCAGAAAATTCCTGAAGCTTCCGGCATTGCCAACGCGTATTCCCATAACCAATGACCTCGCCGTTTTTCTTAAAGCACTTTTCCATCGGGCTCATACCAGGAGCACAGCAATAATCCCGGAGAGGAAGACGCCATCGAAGGTCCCAGCACCACCGATGCTGGCCACCGGCGCGCCCAGATCCCGGATCTTATTCAGGTTCAGAATATCGGCACCAATCAGCGTACCCAGCGTCCCGCCCACGTAGGCGATGAGAAATATGAGGTCATGTGGGGCTCCTCCAAAATAAACCAGAAGGATTGCCGCCAGGGCGGCTGAGAGCGGCGGCAGAAGGGCAGGAGTGACGATTCCAAGACCCTTCACAGGCTTCGCCACCCGGTTGGTCAACAGGGCTACAAAGACTATGCTGATAAGGGCATAGTAGAGGGCCTCGGGAAATCGGAGAACCAGAGCCACTGAGATCAGAGACGGTATCACAGCGCCGCCAACGTTTACTGCCAGCAGAGTCTGGCAGCTTACGACATCCACCACAGGAACCCGGTAAGATATGCCGAAGGCCCTGACGTACCTCTCCCTGACGAGCGGAGTGCTGCACTCTAGATTGGTTACTGGTATGTTGATGCTGCTGGCAAAGAGAGATGCCAGAAGCACAAAGAGGGCCTGGCTCCAGGAAAAGCCGATTTTGGTAAAAGCCGTCCTGGCCAGATCCAAGAATAGAAAACCCACAACTATGAAGAGCAAGAAGGCGAACATGAGCATCAAGAGAATGCCCACCGGACTGTAAACCAACCGTCGGTCCATAATCTAATTCCGGTCTCCTCCTATAAATTTCTTAACTTCGGATATCTCCGGCAAAAGGGATTAGTAATTGGTGTGTCAACGCGTAGCACATGAAAGAGAAGTGGCTCATGGCCGAAGGACCTTGGGAAGAGATCAAACCCAGGATCACTACCGCTCTCGAATCAGGATTCGACTGCGTTCTGGTGGACAGAGAGAACATAGATCGAGTGCGTGAACTGGGCAAGATCAAGGTTGCCTGCTTTGGCACGGCGAGAGATAAGGAAGACATTTCCGTTGTAGGCAAAGGAGGCGAAGGCGACGGGACGATATCTCTTCAGAAAGAGACCGTCAGCAGCCAAGACTTTGCTCTTGCCAGAAGCATCGATGGAGCCAAGGCCGCCTACGTCGTCATTTCCGGCAAGAGGTACGAGCAGTTCGCAGTGGAGATTGGAAGGACTGTGGACTATCTTCTTGTCATAGGCACTGACTGGAAGGTCATTCCTCTGGAGAACATGATAGCTGGGCTCGAGGGCGCGCCGGTCAAGATCATCAGCGGCGTCAAGACCGCGGAGGAGGCGCGTCTTGCTCTGGGCACCCTGGAAAAGGGAGCCGCAGGCGTGCTGCTGGACAGTTCAGATCCATCCGAGATCAAGAGGGTCATGCAGGCAGTCGAGCAGTCGGAAAGGGGCAGGGTTGAGATGGTATCAGCTATCGTCACTACAGTCAAGCCAGTGGGGATGGGCGACCGGGTATGCGTGGATACGGCCAGCATGATGACATTTGGTGAGGGCATGCTCATAGGCTCTCAAGCCAAGGGATTCTTCTTAGTTCATAGCGAGTCAGAAGACAGCCCCTATGTGGCATCTCGACCATTCCGGGTGAACGCGGGAGCAGTGCACGCTTACATTCGGGTGGGAGAGAAGACCCGCTATCTCTCAGAGCTGAAATCAGGAGATGAGGTCACAATTGTCAGCAAGGAAGGACTCGCGAGGACTGCAATTGTAGGTAGAGCCAAGATCGAGAAGAGGCCTATGATGCTGATCGAGGCCGAGGCATCCGGCCAGAGGATCAGCACGCTCCTGCAAAATGCCGAGACCATAAAGCTGGTGGCTTCAGACGGCACACCCAGAGCAGTGACCGACCTCAAGGCTGGAGACGAGGTGCTGGTGCATCTTGAGGAGAGTGCCCGTCACTTCGGCATGAAGATCGATGAGAGCATTGTTGAACAATGAAAGGCAACGACAGGATTTAGCATGATTCATAGATCGGCAATAGTGGCGGTGCTCGGAGAAGACGCACGAGTTTATCTGAGGGCTGCAGAAGAGGCAGATATGATCGAGCTGCGGTTGGACCTGATTCATAAAAGCGATCCCCTGGAGACCTTAAAGGCGGTGCGAGATGCTACCGCCAAGCCCATCATCGCAACGGTTCGACTTCGGACAGAGGGCGGAATGTATCGGGGCAGCGAAGATGAGAGGATTGATCTCTTAATCAAGGCCTCCTGCTATGCCGACTACGTGGATGTGGAGCTGCTGGCCGAGAAGAGAGATGAGGCCATGTCCAGGATAAAAAAGCCATTGATAGTCTCTTACCATGATTTTCAAAATATGCTTGATGAGACGAGGCTAGCAGAGGTCTACGGCCAAATGAAGAACACAAAGGCAACAATAGCAAAGATAGCCCTGACCCCACAGAATTTAAAGGACAATTTGAAGATATTGCAGTTTTTGCTGGATGCCGACATGCCGCTCTGCATGATCGCGATGGGAAGGATTGGAATGCATCTGCGCGCCGTGGCTCCCCTCTACGGATCAGCTTTGACATACGGTTTTGTGGCAGAAAGCACTGCTCCCGGACAGATGAGCCTGAAAGATCTCATTATTGCCAGAAAGCTGCTGGATGACTGTATCGCGCCTAACCGCGACGGCTAGCCAACCTCAACAAGTCAAAAGCAATTAATAAAATATCAATAATATTATTAGTCAGTTGAACATTTTTACATAAGATTTAATTACCTTATCTCAGATCAGTGTCTATGCAAGTGACCGTGGATGTCGGAGGTAGGCCAGGACTGGATTGTAAGGGTTTTTGCAGTTTTTGCTATTTTAAGGGCGTAGCAGATGTGAGCCCATTCGGCTGTAAAAGATGTGATCCGTATAAAATGGGATGTGATTACTGTTCAAGAGAAGTGATTGAAATCGAGCCGGGATACAAGCCCCTGGAACAATTGCTTTTTGAAGTATCGCAAAGAACCGTCTCTGCCTCACCAAAGATGATCACCATCAAGGGAAACGGCGACATAAGCTGCTACCCACATCTTCTCGACCTGGTCGAGAAGGTCAGCAACGGCAAGGTTCCGGTATTTCTGGATTACACCAGCGGAAAGGGATTCACGAGAGATGATGAGGCAGATCTGCTGGTCGATGCAGGTGTGCAGAGGATCAGCTTCTCCATATTCTCCACCAATCCACGCCTTCGCCACGAGTATGTCAACGATAAAAATCCTGAGGTTGTTCTTCATAATTTCCGGACATTTTGCGAGAGAGCAGATCTGTACGCCATGGTCGTGCTCATTCCAGGAGTAAACGACGGCCCTGAGCTCGATAGGACCTGCCAGGATATCGAAGAGATGGGAGCAAAGGGCCTGATGATTATGTCATTTGCCAACAGCTTAGAGCAGGGTCTTATCTTCGGCAACGGGCCGGTGATGCCTGGAGTGGTACCATACGGCGCACAGGATATTCGCAGCATCGCGACGAAGATCAGTGAGGACTATGACTTCAGGGTCATTGGAACCCCGCTATGGGATCCGCTCACAGGTGCGCCATTTGCCCTGGCCCACCATAGAGAGCATTTGAAGAGGTTGCCTCAAATCGAGAGTAGTATGACCATTATTACCAGTTCGATTGCCTATCCGCTCTTGGCTTCGATATTCCAGGAATTGGGTGATGAGGTAAATGTTGCTGCAACGAAAAAGGAGATAGGAAATCTGATCACCCTGGAAGACCTTGAGAGAATAGATCTCAAGAATGTAAGAGATCGAGTGATCATCCCCGGCATGGTTTTAGCCCATGATAGAGACATTCACAAGGCCCTGCGACGGGACGGAAAGAGGAGGCTGGTCTTCCGGGGCCCAGACGAGCTTACTGTGGTCCCGGAGAGGAGCATTTACTGCACCCCAAAAGAGGTTATTGAAACGGAGATCGAGGCCTTCACCGGCCTGATCATGCAGATCAACGAACTGGGGTCCAGGATTGAAGATATCGATTCATGCGAAAATAGAGTGCAAGAAGGAAGAGTACAGGATGGCAGTGCGCCCGTCAATGACCTTCACGCTCATCATTCAAGAATAGGACGATCGGCCCATTTGACGAAGGAGATGAGCATCAAGCTGATGGTTTAGGATTGTCGGGCGCAGGGGCAGAGAATCCCTGCCTTTTCAAAGGCGGGATGAATCGTGCCCCACCCAGATTACTTTCACGTTGATAAGACTCAAGCAGCGCGCACAAAACCACAAAAACAATTGGCATGGGATCACATGCCATCGGTTGAAAGGCCGTAGATGCCTACGAATTCATTCGTGGGA
>JAJRAX010000218.1 GCA_028679775.1 Methanothrix sp.
CTGTTCACTATGCTCAGCAAGTAGAGAGCCAGGGCATGACTACAGAGAGCTTTGTGTCAAAGGATTCATCACTCTATCAATTATATGACCATTTATATCAGGAGAACTTCGGTGTAGATGCAAATATAGTCCTGATAGAAGGCGATGATGTCGCAAAGGCCGACGTTCTGTCAGCCGGATTGCGCCTATCCGATCACATGAAGCAGGTTGCTCATGTGGTTAGCGTCCAGGGCCTGGCTGACCTCGTAGCCGATGCGGAATATGAAAGCACCGGGGTTCGCTGCATTCCGTCTCAAGAGAGGATAGACGATATCCTGGCTGCTGCCGGCCCCTCAGTCCAGAGCTTAATGCCCGATAGCAGCCACTCCAGGATAATCTTGGGGATGCCTACCACTGCTACCCTGACCGAAGCACAACGTAAAGAACTTCTGGTAGATATCAGCAGTGCAGTTGATTTTGCAGAATTTCCCGCAGGCTATAGCGCCATAGTGACAGGAGACCCATCTTTTCAGGCCGCTATTGTGGAGCTGATGAACAGCAGCAACGGCTCGGTCCTTCTTCTGTGCGGAGTGCTGATGATCTTTGCCCTTCTCCTGGTCTTCAGGCACGTCAGATGGCCGCTACTTCCTATACCCATAGTATTTCTGGGCATAATCTGGACCTTCGGAGCTATGGGTTTCTTCCATCTGCCCATGAGCATGGTCACATTTGCCGCGTTTCCCATAATGATTGGAATCGGCATAGACTATGCCATTCAGTTCCACAACAGGATCGATGAAGAGTTGATGAAAGGCAAGCAACTTGTAGATGCCGCCATCAATACGGTCAGCCACGTAGCCCTCCCTGTGATCATTGCCCTGGTTGTAACCGAAGCAGGCTTCGCATCACTTCTCAGCTCCTCCGTCCCTTCAATCAATGATTTCGGAAAGGTCTGCATCATAGGATTGATCATGTGCTACCTCTCCGCCCTTTTCGTAAATATAACTGTCCTTGTTCTGTCTGAGCGAAGATCTCCTAGAAAAATCGATCCGAAACGCCATTCGGAAGATGGTTCGGCAATTGGTGGATTCATAGAGAAGACTGCAAATTTCTGTGTCGAACGATGGAAACCGGTGCTTGCTGTGGCTTTGATCTTCGCCCTTGCAGGAAACTATGCCGACACGCTTGTCGCCATAGAGACGAACACGCAGAATTACATTCCCCAGGACCTATCTCCTCTGATAGATTTAAAACACATGAAAGCGATCTTCGGAGGGACGGACTCAATCCAGTTCTTGGTTCAGGCAGACGACGTCACCGATCCAGAAAATATCAAATGGATAGATGATTTCAGCAATTACCTGCTGGAATCAAGAGAAGATCGGACGGAAAGCGTTACATCCATAGCCACCTACATTAAAGCAGCCAACGGTGGAATGCTGCCGGATGATAGGACGAGAATTCGAGAAATCCTCGCCACACTGCCAAGCTCAGTACAAGATGTGTATCTGAGCGGCCATAACCTTGCGGTTGTGGATGTAAATATTGGAGACATTGAGAACAATCTGGGAACCGAGGGCATGGAGCGGTTAATCAAGTCCTACGAGGATGACCTGGCCTGGATGACCCCTCCACCCGGAGTCTCCGTCAGGGCAACCGGTCAGTCGGTGCTTATGACCACAGTCATGGATGCCCTGACATCAGGTCGAGTGGAGATGTCGCTATTAGGTTTAGTCCTGATATTCGTCCTGCTCTTGATAATATACAGAGACCTCATCAAAGCCCTCTTGCCGGTGCTGCCCATGTTGGTAGTGATAGGGTGGATGGGCCTGGTTATGTATTACGGAGGACTGAAGTACACGCCTCTCACTGCCACCCTGGGTGCACTGGTTCTCGGAATCGGCTCTGAGTATGCTATCTTGATGATGGAACGTTTCTATGAGGAACTCACCAATGTTGGCGATCCCTATGAGGCGCTGAAGATCACAGCCAACCGCATAGGTTCGGCTCTGGTGGCGTCGGGAGCGACTGTAGTCTTCGGGTTTGCCGCCCTGATGTCATCGTCCTTCAACATAATCAGCAACTTCGGGCTGGTTACAGTGTTGTCGGTTCTCCTGGCCCTTATCACGACCTTCACCGTATTTGTGGTCCTGATGATTCGCATGGAAATTCAGCGTGAAGTATTTGATAATGCTAAACAGGAACTCATAAAAGCAATTGCGCTAATAAATAATCAATCATGGAGAAGAAGCAATGGAAATTAAGTTTGCCACAGTCATGGCTCTTATGTTGACA
Source organism: Methanothrix sp. (assembly GCA_028679775.1). GTDB lineage: Archaea > Halobacteriota > Methanosarcinia > Methanotrichales > Methanotrichaceae > Methanothrix. Next base: position 2,275 of record JAJRAX010000218.1, read on the forward strand.
CTTCTGGCTACGGGTCAAGCCCAGAATGCTTACATACCCTTTGAGCTTGGAGGAGACAATTACTATACCATGTACGGCAGTCCGGACATCTCAGCCAGCGTTTCAGGGACAAATGAGTTCGAGCGCGGAGACACGGTCACTCTGTACGTAGATCTGAACAACTATGGACGGATCATAGGCTTCAAGGAGGATCAGACTCCTCAAGACCCTAAGGAATTCGCACTGGCTGCTGCTGAGCTGCAAAAAGAGTATTCGAAGCCCACAGCTTTGGGAGTCACTGCCAGCCTTGCGTCAGTCAGCTCGCAGATCGAGATCAAATCCGGAGACCAGGTGATTGAGTCTCTAAAATCAGGTGACAAGACCCAAAATCCACTGAAGTTCACACTGAAGATCGGTGAGCACGCTCCTGCCGGAAAATATCCTCTGACGCTGAACATGTCTTACGACTATCAGGACAATGTTCGAGTCTATGCAGCCAAACTTATCACAAGCGGAAGCACGCCAACTCTAGCAAACTACCGAGAGTCCTACGTCTATCAGAAGGCCAACCAGACTGTACCGATCATCATCATAGTCAAGAGACAGGCAGATTTCGAGATACTTAACACTTCAGGCATCCTCAGCGTTGGCGGCAGCGATGAGCAGATTTCTGCCACTTACAGGAATATCGGTGAGGATCCCATCAAGGATGCGGTTGCAAGGCTATCCATCTTCAAACCATTCTCATCCACCGACGACCAGGCATTCATTGGCACCTTGCAGCCCGGGGAGGAAGCGACTGTGGTCTTCCGGATGGATGTGGACTCTGACGCCACGCCCAAAGACTACGGAATCAACAGCGAGATAAAATATACCGATGTCAACGGCGACACTGTTATCTCAGAGAGCATGAAGATCCCGGTAACCGTGAAAGCCAAATCCGCATCCCTGCTTCTGCCTGCATTGATTGTGCTCATCATAATAGTCGCAGCCGGCGGATACATGTACAAGAAGAAGC
>JAJRAX010000219.1 GCA_028679775.1 Methanothrix sp.
CCTGTTATCATGCCCTCAAACCGCTCGCCAATCTTCGACTTAAGGAGAAGAGCAGCTGCTGATTTGCCTACCTGCCGCTCGACCTTGGTGGCTGCATCCTCCTTCTTGGTGCAGATATCGGCCAGGTATTCAAGCTCTTCCAGGCTGTAGGGGGCGGGCCGATCCTCAATCTCAATGGCTGCCTTGAGGAGGCGCTGAGTGATGAGGTCTGGATAGCGGCGGTTGGGAGCGGTCGAGTGGGTGTAGTCTTTTATTGCCAGGCCGAAGTGGCCTGTGGCCTTCTCGTCTGCGGTCTCAGCTACGTATTCTCCGTTTCCGAGAAGCTTGATAACTGCCAAAGAGAGATCAGGGAAACGCAAGGGATCGGCCTTCTTCATCATGGTCAAGAACATCTCCAGTTTTCTGGGGCTGGGGGTTTTGGGCAGCCGGAAGGCATGCTCGGCTGCGATCTCTACGATTCGGTCCCATCTTCTGGGGACACGGACAACCCGGCGGATGGAGGGAAGGCCTTTCATAGCCAGGTAGCGCACAGTCACACCGTTGGCGGCTATCATGAAGTCCTCGATGATCTCCATAGCCTGGTTCTTCTCCTCGACTAAGAGATCGCAGAGCTTTTCGCCCTGAAAGACCGGCTTAGCCTGGATGGTCTCAAGGCTGAGAGCCCCCTTCTCGTGGCGAAGGCTCTTCATGCTCTGAGCAGCACGGTTCTGGAGGAGAAGGTTCTCTGCCAGACCTTCGACCGAGGCCACTGCATCCGGAACATGCGTCTTGCCCTCAAGCCACGCGCCCACGCTGTTGTAGGCCAGTTTGGCATGATTCTTCACTACTGCCTGGTAGATGTCTGAATCGAGGAGAGATCCATCAGGGGCTATCGTCATCTCCACCACCAGGGCGAGGCGGTCCTGGTTCAGGTTCAGGGATGTGAGGTTGGTAGAGAGCTTCAGGGGAAGCATTGGAAAGATCTGGCCGGCGGTGTAGACTGATGTGGTATTGTGCTGGGCATCCCGGTCGATGGCGGAATTCTTCTTGACCAGGGAATCCACATCTGCCACAGCGACCCGGATCTTCGTCCTTCCCTCGGTCATCACCTCGGCTACGGTTAGCTGGTCCAGGTCCTCAGAGTCATCGTTGTCGATGGAAGCCCAGAGCAGATTCCTCAGATCGCGAGCATGGACATCTCCTTCTGCTTTGGCTGGTGACTGAATCAGAGCAAGCTCAGAGACTGCTTCTGGGGAGAATTCGGGGAGCAGCCCTCGAGCCGTCATGGCCTGCCTGGCGATCTTTTGCAGGGTGGTTCGGTTTTCGGCGTCAATAGCATCCGCAGAAATATCAGATGCAATATCGGAAGTAATCTTGGTCACTGGTAATCCTCTTGTCCTTGTCCATTGTGCTTCCGGAAGATAAGGATCACCGTTTCTATGCTCCCTTGCGACCAAACTCGCCCTCCAATTGTCTCCACTTTTTAACACCGATCAGGTCGTTGAAATCCGACCAATTTATGCCAAGCTGGCCCACTTTATCGAGGTCGTCATCCTTGAGTGCCTGCAGCGCGTCCATCATAGCTTTGACTGCCGGGTAGAGGCAGACCATAGGAATGGAAATGTATTTCACTCCGATCTCCTCCAGTTCAGACAACGGGAACTTGGGAGTCTTGCCGCCGGGAATGAGATTAAAGGCCAGTGGGATCTTAATCTTCTTGACGAGATGCCGGACCTCCTCAAGAGATTGGGGGCATTCCACATAGATGTAATCCGCGCCAGCCGTGGCATAGGCGACCGCTCGCTCAATGGTTTTGTCAAATCCCTCGATGGCCCTAGCATCCGTCCTGGCTCCGATGACCAGCTCAGAGTCCTCTTCCTCTCTGGCCCGGATCAGTGCGCCGATCTTTGCGACCATCTCATCCTGGGAGATGATGGTCTTGCCGCTCATGTGGCCGCAGCGTTTGGGCCAGGTCTGGTCCTCGATTCTGATGCCTGCAGCATCGATCCAGATATAGTTTTTAGCCGTCCAGTATGCATTCAGGGCATTTCCGTAGCCGGTGTCGGCATCGATATCGACTGGAATCGAGACGCTGTTGATGATATTTCTGGCTCTCTGCAGAAGCTCTCCAAAGCTGATCAGTCCTAGGTCGGGCTGTCCGATTGATGACGCGGATATTGCGTATCCCGATGTTCCCATGAGCCGAAATCCCGCTTTTTCGATCAAAATGGCGGAGAGGGCATCATAGCCGCATGGCCTTAAGACAAGGCCCGGTTTCTCCAGCAACTGTCTGAATGCTCTCGATCTTGATTTATTCATGGTCCTGCCTCCAGTTTATCGATTCTAGAATTTTGCTTTTCAGCTATTATTAATACATATAATTGAGACAATTGGTATTATAGTTTGCCAGAGGATTCCCGGTTAGCAATTTTTGTCAAGCCAAAATTTCGAGATGGGATGGTGACGGCTGGAAGGGAATACAAAAAATGCAAAACCAAAACCTTTATCAGATAAAAGAGATGGCATTAGGGTGGTGTAGGAAATGGATGCAATCACGATTATCGAGGGGCTTCAGAGCCTGCTGATACTGGTTATCTTTCTGGGGATCTTGGCGGCTAGCTTCAAGGTCTGGCGCTGGAACTACGTGACCCCACCCAAGTAGATACAGAGAAAACGTCGATCTGCATTTACAATTACTGTTTAGCGACCATAGCTGGCGGCTTAGGCTGCCGGAGATTTTTGTCACATTTGAATGAGTTTGCTCAGGCTGCTTAGCATGTACCGCAAAAATGTGCCAGCTCCTTTCACTGTTTTTTTTCGGCTTTGCGGCAATTTTTGCTCAATCCTTCAAGCCTTTAAATTTCTGCTCCAATTGGGCAGCGCTGTCAACTACCATGCCCTGAAGGACGTGGCTTGCGACTACGCAAAAAGTCGTGTCGCTGTTGGTCGGTTGACACAGGGACAGCAAATCCTTGAAGTTTCATAGGTTTCCCTCAACTGTAGATCCAGAGTGCCCTACCTCTCGCGAGGCGTGAATCGGTTTCCTGGTTAACCAGGGAACTATAGCGTAATATGACGTAATGATATTTAACACTTGCGGATTCAAGTTATTCTTAATTAGAATTGCAGGATATTACGCTATATGGGATTCACTAACGTTAGGTTAAAAACGGAAACTAGAGACCGTTTGAAGAAGTATGGGTCGAAAGGAGAAAGCTATGATGACATCATTGCTGGAATCCTAAGTATAGCTGAAGACTTGAAAAAGTAACTATGCAAGGGGCACGATTCGTCCCCACCCTGAAGGAGGGGGTCTTCTCTGCACCTTGACTCAACGAGATAAACGTAGGAGTCGATCTATGGCAAGAATTGGGCTGAAGGATATCATCGTATCGTATGGAAAGAACGGCAGCAGGACTGTGGCGTTGGATAACGTCAATTTGGATGTCAGCGATGGACAATTCGTGTCGCTCATAGGCCCGTCCGGCTGCGGAAAGAGCACCCTTCTCGATTTGGTGGCAGGCCTTAGAAAGCCAACTAACGGCTATGTGGAGGTTGATGGCTTCGAGATCAATGGACCGGGACCAGATCGAGGCGTCGTCTTCCAGGATTATTCTCTCTTTCCATGGATGAGCGCTCTGGAAAATTTGCGCTTTGCCATTGAGCATTCCCAGGAGAAGACAACCAAAGAGCAGTGCCTGGCAAAGGCCGGCAGATATCTGGAATTGGTTGGGCTCTCCAAATTCAGCGACAAGTATCCGGGCACGCTGTCCGGAGGCATGCGCCAGCGACTGGCCATAGCCAGGATGTTTGCAATGAATCCGGAGATGTTTCTTATGGATGAACCCTTCGGAGCCCTGGATTCGCTTAACCGAGCCTTCATGCAGGATCTGCTCACCCACCTGTGGTCCAGGGACAAAGAGAGGAAGACTGTCCTATTCGTGACTCATGACGTGGATGAAGCCATTCTGCTCTCGGATAAGGTTGTAGTGATGACACCGACGCCGGGAAGGATCAAAGAGGTGGTGGATGTACCCTTTCCCCGTCCCAGACGCAGGCAGAACCTCTTTACCAGCCAAGATTACATAATTCTCCGCTCCAAACTGCTCTCTCGCTTCAGCGAGGAGATGCAAGAGGATCTGGCAAAACAAGAGAACGAGCTTATCACCTGGAGTATCTGATCGAATGAAGATCGATCTTGAGAATCTTCTGGTTACAGGCATATTTGTCGCGCTGCTCCTGCTAGTCGTGTTGGTCCCTAATGCTGCCAATCAGACGGTTCATGAAGGCGGAAACGGCATATTCCTGGGGGTCGTGGCAGTAATTCTGATCATCTATATCATCGGACTTTTCGCAGGCAAGGACGACATTCAGAAGACGACAGATATATTTCTGATCATGGGAGTTCTGCTGCTGGCTTGGGAGATTTTTATTGGCAAGCTCTCATTGCTTGATCCATTTCTCTTTCCGTCACCTGAAAAGGTCTTCGCAGTATTTGCAGAGGATTATAATATCATGATCAGTGGACTGATCAGCTCCTTTGCCATTCTAATGTCTGGATACATTTTAGCGGTTGTTGTGGCCGTTCCATTGGCTTTATTGATCGGTTGGAGAAAGAGAGCTTTTGATGTTGCCTACCCAATAGCAAAAGCAGTATCGCCCATTCCGCCTACAGTTTATTTGCCCTATGCCATCGTTCTTTTGCCTACATTTAGCAGCGCCTCGGTCTTTGTGATATTCATCGGGGCTTTCTGGCCCCTCTTTGTGGGAACTGTGCATGGCGTCTTTAACATAGACAGGCGCATCCTCAACTCGGCCAGGACTTTGGGATTAAAAGAGCGTGTCATGCTCAGCAAGATCGTCCTGCCGGCGGCTCTGCCTTCAGTGTTTTCAGGTGCGACAATTGCCCTCATCCTCTCGTTCATCACTCTGACTGTGGCAGAGATGATTGCAGCCACATCTGGATTGGGATGGTACATCGAGTATCAGCATCAGTATGCCAACTACGACAAAGTGATCGCCGGAATGATTCTGATGGGAGCGACAGTAGTAGTAGTGATGTGGTTTTTTGATCGCATCCAGAAGCATTGCCTGCGCTGGCAGAGCGTGGAAGGTCCATGAAATGGACGCGGGTCGAGGATACGATAGACTTTGCGAGAGAGATGGGTTACAGGAAATTAGGAATTGCCACCTGCGTAGGTCTCATCTCCGTCTGCTGCAAGAGCAGCTCCATTGCACCAGTTTCTATTACCGGAGGCTCCTGCAGCCATGAATGCAAAAAAACGCATATCCTCTGCTTTACCTTCTCTTAGTGATTATGGAGAGAATATCGCTGTCCTTCAGCTCGTGCTCCAGGCCGACCGACTGTCCCGGGAACTTGGCGCTCTCGCCCCAGACCAGAGCATAGCGGAAGAGGTTGACAAAGTCGCGATGAAGATGCTCGCATACCGCTTTTACTGTACTTCCTTCCAGGAGCACCAGTGGCTCTTCGAGGTCAGCTTTCCCGCCTTTGGGCTTGAGATAGACGCGAATGAATCCCAGACGCTCGTAAATGAGATCCTTCAGATCCTCCAGGCCCAAGAGGGTAGCGCAGGAGATTGGGAGATATCCTCTGCCCAGATCCTCGACGATCTTATCTTCGAGGTTTCCGTACTTGAGATCGAACTTATTGATTGCTACCACTGAGGGAATGTAGACCCTGTTTCCGGCTAAAAAGTCAACCAGGCTGTCAGTATCGATGTCCTCTCTGATGGTGACGTTCGCATTGACGATGCCATAGGCGCGGATGATCTCGGCGATCTCAAATTCCGTCATATGGGTGAGAGGCACAGTGCTTCTTACTATTATGCCGCCCTTCTTCTCCTGAGTGATGTGGATATTGGGGGGCTGCTTGTCCAGCCGGATTCCTGCATCGTACAGCTCACGTTCCAGGATGTCCAGCCGGTAGTTGAAGACATCCCCTAATAATAATATTATATCCGCGGCGCGGGCTGCTGTAATGACTTCTCTGCCCCGCCCCTTGCCTTTGGCTGCACCCTTGATGATGCCAGGCATATCCAGGATCTGTATCTCGGCTCCCTTGTATTTCATGACGCCGGGAATGACCTCAAGCGTGGTGAACTGATATGCTGCTACCTCCGATTTGGAGCCGGTCAGATAGTTGAGGAGACTGGACTTTCCTACTGACGGAAAACCCACCAGGGCTACTGTTGCGTCACCTGACTTCTTGATATAGTATCTTCTGCCCCCGCCACCACCCTTGATCTTCTGAAGATCCTGCTGCGCTTTGAGCTTCGCTATCTTGGCCTTGATCTTGCCCAGGTGGTGCTCGGTGGCCTTGTTCTTCTGAGTGTTGAAGATCTCTTCTTCTAGTGCCTTGATCTGCTCCTCAATGGTTGCCATTTATTGTCCTCGTAATCGGCATGGGAGGAGACGGACCTCGCCTTGCCGCCAGATTATTGATGTGTTTCTGGTTATGTAGGCTGCAAATAATGCTTCCCCTTTATAAGGTATGGGTTTGTCATTTAGCAGCTAACAGTGCAGCAAGTTTTATGAATTATTTTAAAAAATTTAGAAGAATTTCGATGCCAAGCTCTGCCTGGTTTGGCATCTCTCCGTCGCACTGCAGCTCTTGCAGGGTGCACTCTCCAGTCGATCGGGCAGTTGGCCTTCTTTGATCATTCTTATCCGGTCTCTGATGCGCAGCATCCGTGCTCTGTCAACGCTGTGAATCTCGACGGATCGCACCAGTCCCTGCCGCGGATATTCGACCAATCCGCAGTTGATGTGCTCGCTTTTTATCTCCGATAAAAGCATGGCATATCCCGCCAGGATGATCCGATCTCTCTTCCAAACGCCTTGTGTTGGGGCATTGCCTGTTCTTATGATGGATGGAACGCCGTCCACTGCCAGGCGGTCTAGCCTTCCTGAGAGTCCGAGCTTTTCCGAATGAAGGTCAACCTCTGCCTCGTAGGGGAGCAGAAGATCCAGGTTCCCTGCCAGGTTCTGGGCAATTCCCGCGATTTCTTCCTCCAGCTCTCGGCAGGCGGAACTGACATCCTCCTGATCAATCTCATAAATCACAGGCAGTTCCTCCTCTAGCCGTGAGGCAATCTTTCTCAGGTGTCCTTCAAGGTCGTCCTTTTGAGAGATGGAAAGCATAAGGCTACGCAAGAGGATCTTCCTGGCGTCATTTTTCGCAGGCATGCCGCCCAGGCTCTCGAAGTAAACCAGGCGTGGACAGCGAAGGTAGAGACCGATTTCTGAGATCCGGACATTGGGGGTCATCAGTTTCTCTATGCAGCTTCTATTTTAAAAATTTTTTTCTTATTCAGAGAACTCGAAGCACAAGACTTATCAGTTTTAACCGAGACTATAACATCATGAACTTCTATACTGATCAGGATGGATGACGCATGCTACACTTGCGGTGAACAACCAATCAATCATCGTGGATGAGTTTGCTCAGGCGCAGACAGAATTAATGCCGACAATATCGACTAGATCGGCGTATTAAATTATATATATCTGGGGGTGAACAAAAAAATGACTGGCTTGATTAGCTTAGCGATAGCATTCTTCATTCTCGCCATCATAGCGGGGGCATTGGGGATGAAAGGAGTTGCAGGCATATCAATGAATATCGCCAAATGGCTGGTAATAATATTCTTAATATTGGCGCTAATAACGCTGGCGTTAATATCGTTTATACTGTAGCATCTCGTGCGATGAGTGGCTTTCGGCCTGATCATTGCATCGGGGATAATGAGCATGCGTATTAAACTCGCAGGGTTAAGGAGTCCCCATCCTTTAGGGTGAGGTGGAATTGGACTCCTTACATGATTACTTTCACCAATAGATTTCGTTTGTCGCTTCACTGCACCGCCTTGGCTAGAGCCTGATCCAGGTCGGCGATGATGTCCTCCACGTCTTCGATGCCAACAGATACGCGGATGAAGTCGGCGGTAACTCCTGTGGCCTCCTGCTCGGCAGCCGTCAACTGTTGGTGGGTGGTGGATGCAGGATGGATTACCAGGCTCTTGGAGTCGCCGATGTTTGCCAGGTGGCTGAGCAGGTCCAAGGACTCTATGAACTTCTTGGCAGCGGGCAGACCGCCCTTTATGCCAAATCCGAGGATAGCGTTGTACTTGCCCTTCAGGTACTTCACGGCTAGAGCATGGCTGGGATGACTCTCCAGACCAGGATAGTTGACCCAGGCCACTGCAGGATGGCTTTGCAGGTGTTTTGCCACCAACAGAGCATTCTCCGAGTGCCTCTCCTGGCGAAGGGCTAACGTCTCCACTCCCTGCAAGAAGAGGAAAGCATTGAAGGGGCTCAAGGTTGGGCCGAGATCACGCAGAAGCTGAACCCTTGCCTTGAAGACGAAAGCTACATTTCCTAGCCCCGGGAAGTTTCCGAATGTATCCCAGTACTTGAGGCCATGGTAGCTCGGATCCGGCTCTGTGAACTCCGGGAACTTTCCGTTGGACCAGTTGAATTTACCTGAATCGACGATAACCCCGCCAATGGAGTTTCCGTGTCCATTTATAAATTTCGTGGCCGAATCTACAATTATGTCCGCGCCGTAGTCGGTCGGCCTGACGATCCCAATTCCCACGGTGTTGTCCACCACAAAGGGAATGCCTGCATTGTGAGCAATTCCGGCGATCTTCTCGAAGTCCGGCACATCCAGCTTGGGGTTGCCGATGGTCTCAGCATAGACGGCTCGGGTCTTGGAATTGATGGCCTTCTTGAACTCCTCCGGCTTGGTGGAATCGACGAATATGACCTTTCGCCCAAGCTTTGGGAATGTATAGTGGAATAGCTCGTAAGTGCCGCCATAGAGATTATTGCCGGATACTATCTCGTCGCCAACCTGGGTTATGGTCAGAAGCGCAATAGATATAGCAGCCTGACCGGATGCTACTGCCAGAGCACCACTTCCTCCTTCGAGAGCGGCTATTCGTCTCTCAAAGACATCGTTGGTTGGGTTCATAATCCTGGTGTAAATATTGCCCAGTTCCTTGAGGGCAAAGAGATTTGCTGCGTGATCTGTGCTCTTAAATACGTATGATGCGGTCTGATAGATGGGGACAACTCGAGACCCAGTCGTGGGATCGGGGCTCTCCTGTCCGGCATGAACCGCTAGAGTGCCAATTCCATATTTCTTATCGCTCATTTCATTCCTCGTTGATCTCTGATTAGTTGCACAGTTATGTAAGGGTATAGATTGAGGCAAAAGCAGCCTCGAGAAAGATGATTTGCCTCTATGCAAAGCTATTAATCGGATTATCAAGGCTTGTCCTGCTTTAAATCGGCCAAACGGCCGGAGGATTTCATGGAACTGGAACTAACGAATCTGAGATTTGGTACTGAGCTAATCAAACGCGGCTTTGCCAAGATGCAGAAAGGTGGCGTGATCATGGATGTCACAACCCCAGAACAGGCGGCTATAGCTGAGGAAGCGGGTGCGGTCGCAGTTATGGCCCTTCATGCTGTTCCTGCGGACATCAGGAAGATGGGCGGAGTGGCCCGCATGGCGGACCCGTCTATAATTGAGGATATCATCAATTCCGTGACCATTCCCGTAATGGCCAAAGCCAGAATCGGCCACTTCGTGGAAGCCCAAATTCTGGAAGCGCTCGGTGTAGACATGGTGGATGAGTCCGAGGTTCTCACGCCTGCAGACGAGTTTCATATTGAAAAGACAAAATTCACAATTCCCTTCGTCTGTGGGGCTCGAAACCTGGGTGAGGCACTGCGTCGCATCAAAGAGGGCGCGGCCATGATTCGAACCAAAGGCGAGGCAGGAACCGGCGATGTCAGCCAGGCCGTCCTGCACATGAGAGGGATCCTGGGCCAGATCCGGAGCTTGAAGGGCATGGATGATCTGCAGCTGCAAAAAGTCGCCCGCGAGATTCAGGCCGATTATGATCTGGTGGTCGAGTCGGCTCGTTTGCAGCGCCTGCCTGTGGTCAACTTTGCCGCCGGTGGCGTGGCGACGCCTGCAGACGCTGCTCTCATGATGCAACTGGGAGCTGATGGCGTCTTTGTGGGCTCAGGAATCTTCAAGTCCGAGGAGCCGGAGGCCATGGCCCGGGCGATTGTTCAGGCGGTGCACAACTTCGACAATCCAGTGCTTTTAGCTGATGTGTCCAAGGGTCTCGGCGCTGCCATGAAGGGCCTGGATGCTGCCACAATTCCTGAGGCGGAAGCTCTGCAAGCCAGAGGCTGGTAGGCGAGAAGAAGGCGCCAAGCGTTGCCTTCAGACTGAGCTGACTGATGATTTAATATTGTGATGAAATTAAAAATTAACCAGAATTGCCGCTATAAGGAGCTTTATCTTTTCCTAGAATGGTAAGGGAGTATGCCAAGATGAGACGGGACGGAATCATCTGTCCCATTCATTTACTGTTCGACTGGCCACTGCAAAGATGCAGCGGTTCATGGCAATTCATAAAAAAGAGGTTGACTTATGGGAAAGATCTATGAAGATCTAACCAAGACCATTGGCAATACGCCTCTGGTAAGATTGAACAGAATAGCAAAGGGTCTGGATGCTACCGTACTCGTAAAGCTCGAATCATTCAATCCCCTTAGCAGCGTCAAAGATAGAATCGGCGTCTCAATGATTGAGGCGGCAGAAAAGGCGGGTCATATCAAAGAGAACACCATCATCCTTGAGCCGACCAGCGGCAATACCGGAATTGCTCTGGCTTTTGTCAGTGCAGCCAAGGGCTACAAGCTGGTATTGGTCATGCCTGAGACGATGTCTATCGAGAGACGAAAGCTGCTCAAGGCTCTGGGCGCAGACCTGGTTCTGACTCCCGGAAGCCAGGGAATGAAAGGAGCCGTGAATACCGCGGAAGAGATGCTGGCCAAAGATCCTCGATACTATTACATTCCCCAGCAGTTCAGAAATCCATCCAACCCGGAGGTCCATCGCAAGACAACTGCCGAGGAGATCTGGAGGGATACGGACGGAAAGGTCGACTTTGTGGTAGCTGGTGTTGGCACCGGCGGAACCATAACCGGCATAGCTGAAGTCATAAAGTCCAGGAAGCCGGGCTTCAAAGCGGTGGCAGTCGAGCCTTCTGCCTCGCCGGTTCTCTCCGGAGGCAAGCCGGGACCTCACAAAATCCAGGGACTGGCGCCGGGATTCGTGCCTGATGTTCTCAAGCTCGACCTTGTAGACGAGATAGTCAAAGTGGAATACGAGGATGCCGTAAAGACTGCTCGACGTCTGGCGAGAGAAGAAGGCATCCTGGTAGGCATCTCATCCGGGGCAGCTGCCTGGGCTGGACTGGAGCTGGCAGCGAGACCGGAGAACAAAGGCAAGCAGATTGTGGTAATTCTCCCAGACACGGGAGAGCGCTACCTCAGCACTGAGCTCTTCGAGTTTTAGAGGTGGCCGGAAGATGAGCATCATAGAGGACATCCGGACCGTCTTTGCCAAGGACCCCGCTGCCAAGTCTACCCTAGAGGTAATCACCTGCTATCCGGGGTTGCATGCCATCTGGATGCACCGAATCTCTCACTTCCTCTGGACTCATAAACTCTTTTTTTTTGCCAGACTCAGCTCTCACTTCGCCCGCTTCCTGACCGGAGTGGAGATTCACCCTGGAGCAAAGATCGGCAAACGATTCTTCATAGATCACGGCATGGGTGTGGTCATAGGCGAGACTGCTGAGGTTGGAGACGATGTGCTGATGTACATGGGAACTGTGCTCGGCGGGACCAGTCTCGACAAGATCAAGCGTCATCCCACTGTCGAAGATCGGGTGGTCATAGGAGCTGGGTCCATTATCCTCGGACCGATTACCATAGGAACTGGTGCCAAGATCGGAGCAGGATCTGTGGTGGTCCGGTCTGTGCCCGCTGGAGCCACTGTTGTAGGTGTGCCTGGAAGAATTGCTGAGCCGGAATGCCCGGCCACAGGAACGGATCTGAACTATGCCAATCTGCCTGATCCCATGTTGCGAGTGGTCAGCAGGCTCCTGGACCGGCAGAACCGGCTGGAGGAGCGCTTGCGATCTCTGCAAAAAGCCATGCCTGGGCCGGAAGCTGAGAAGCTGGTGGCCCAGATGAAGCAGGAAGAAGAGATTCGTGAGGCTTTGCGGGATATCCTGGACCCAGAGGTGGGAATAGACATCGTAGACCTGGGCCTGATCAAGGAGATAGTCATATTGGGCGATGACCAAGTAAAGGTGGACATGGTTCTGACCTCTCAGGCCTGCCCAATGGTAAGCCACCTCACTGAACAGGTTAAAAGGCGCGTGGAGGGACTAAACGGCATTCGTCATGTTGATGTTCGGGTCTTGGATGAGCCCTGGAACTGGGATTATTTCGTCCGGCAGCAGAAAGCGAGGGCTTAGGTATGCCAGACATATCCAAAATGCTGCCGGGCTACAACTGCGGTGAATGCGGTCACAGGCAGTGCAAGGATTACGCAGAGGAGATTCGTAGTTTGCAGGATGCCGGCAAGTGTCCTTACCTGGAGCTGGAGAGGTTTGCAGACACAAAGGCCGAGATTCAGGAGTTCCTGGCCACTCATGTTATCGCCGATGACCGGGTGGAAGACTTCTCGTTGCCCGTTTCCTGTAAGGGCTGCGGAGAATCAATCATCAGCCTAGCGGACGAAAGGGGTGCAGATTTCAGCCTGGGTCCTATTCCAGGAGAGCCATCCTGCCGCGAGGATCTGTATCCTTTTGCCAGAACCAGAGGCATAAAGCCCGGAGACGTTCTCAGATACAGGGCTCTGGGCTGTCCGGTAATACATTTTGCGAGAGTGATGAGTTACAATTCTGGGATAGCTACAGTCCACCTGGCAGGGCCACATCAACTGGAGAGAGATGGATTCTCGTATAAGGATGTGGGCATCTGCATGGTCACGGGATTCGAAGGATCCGTAAACAGGGGCAGGATTCCGAATGTTGGTGAGACCGTCAAGTTTCTGCCCAGCCACTGCCGAATGCAGCAGGTCCATTCCGGAGTCATAGTCCTCTCGGAAGGCAAGAAGCTGAGAATCGAGGGAATCGACTTGAAAATATGGAGATAGGGCTCCTAAGGTTTATATACTCAAATCAGCTCATTAACAATTGTGATTTAGCGTTCAATGCTAAAGGCTATTTCAGGTCAGGTAAGAATGAAATCCCCTTGTGAAATGGTAGTCTGGGAGATGCTGCCAAGCATCAGAGCGGCAGTAGCAGAAGAGCTTGTAAAACGAGGCCTAGCTCAAAAGGAGGTCTCGAAGCTGCTGGGAATCACAGCTCCTGCTGTTTCTCAATATGTCTCCAAGAAGAGAGGGTACAATATCGAGTTCGGTGAAGAGATAAAGGCATCAATATCCAGGCTTGCCGACGATCTGGTGGAGAAGAGGCTGGAAAATCCTGTGGAGAGGATTTGCGAGATCTGCAGGATGATGCGAGAGGACGACGCTTCTTGCGGCTCGGCCCGCTGCAAATAAAAGAGGATTTGATGGACTGGCAGGACAGGCTAGCAGATCTCAGGCAACGGATAGCGAAAAAGGAAAAGATTCTTATTGCCTATTCCGGTGGTGTGGACAGCAGCCTCCTGGCCAGCGTTGCCAGCGATGTTCTGAAAGAAAATGCGCTGTGCGTCATACTGGACTCGGAGACCCTTCCGAGGAGCGAGTTCTTGCATGCCGGAGAACTGGCTCGATCTTTAGGCCTCAACTTCGAGGTCAGGAAATGCTCTCTTCTTTCCCTGGAGGGATTCGCAAATAATCCGCCAAACAGATGCTACTTCTGCAAAAAGGCGTCCTTTGGAGAGCTTTTCTCTCTGGCAAGAGATAGAGGGATAGACTGCATCGCGGATGGATTGAATCAATCGGATTATGATGATTATCGGCCGGGCATTGCCGCCTGCCGGGAAATGGGCATCTGGCATCCGTTTGTGGATGCCGGCATATCCAAGAAAGATATCCGGGAAATCGCCAGAAATATGGGCCTTTCTTTTTGGGACAAGCCCTCCTCCGCCTGCCTTTCTTCCAGGATTCCCTATGGAGAGAAGATCCGCGTTGACAACCTTTTGATGGTGGAACAGGCCGAGGATTTTCTGAAAAGCCTGGGCTTCATTCAGGTTAGAGTCAGGGCTCATGGAAAGCTGGCCAGAATCGAGTTTCTGGAGGAAGATCTGCAAAGAGCGCTGAATTGTAGAGTTGAGATCTCCAGGAAATTTAGGTTTATAGGATTTCTGTATGCTGCAATGGATCTATCGGGATTTAGAAGCGGCAGCATGAATGAGATGCTGGAGAGGGAAACTGGTAGAGATATCCGCAATTTCTAACACTTATTTTCAGTTGCCAAGATCCAAACGAGGCTGACAATTCTCCGTATCCATTTTGTGATCGCTTTCGCTCCATACAGATCAAATGCCCCAACGATACTGCTGTTTCACACCGACCCCGGGCAGGCCTGCGCTTGTGGAGGATCTCACCAGAAGGACGTTCGCGACTATGATTGAGAGCGCAGCTGAGAGAGCTGTCTCAAATGGTATCCATCCTGTGGGCCATTTGAGCAAGAGCCTTGCTACTCTGGATTCTTTAATCAAGATAGAGGACTTTTATGTAATCACCGCATTGCTCATCCTATCTAATGTTATTAACTCCAAAAGATTTATTAATAAATACAATTTATCATTTGAACTATATCGAATATAATGTTAATATGGGGAAGATAAATGCACGAGAATAAGCTATCTTTGATGGTCCAGGGTCACGAGATCTGGCTTGAGAAGAATGGAAATGGATCTGCTCAACTGTCCATTATGTTTGGCCACAATATGCACCGCGACGGTGCGGTGGATATCAAAAGGCTCATGGCAAATGTCTTTGATCAGAATGGGGGAAAAGTGGATGCGGAACTGTTATCTGGCCAAGACAGCAACACCCTGGAGTTTAAGGCTGCAAAGGACGGATTCTACACTGCTTTTGTGGACATGGGCGTGACAATCTGGTCCGTGAACAAGGACGGCTACAAGGAGGGCCCGAAGTTCAAGTACAAGGATGTAACCTACTCAGGAGCCTTTCACCAGATGGCGAAGTACATTGTGGCTGTAGGCAAAGCAGGTGAATACAAGAGCAGCCCGCTTCATGGAATTCTTGAGATCATCCCAAAAGAGCCGAATTTCCAGGTAGGCAGTGATGCCCTATTGACTGTAATGTATGAGGACAAGCCCCTGGTCGGCGTCGAGGTCAAGGCCGTCTCCAAGAATGAGGGAAAGGAGATGGCTCTGGTCAAGACTGACAGGTCAGGATCAGTTCGAATCCCGATCACCGTTGCAGGCGAGTGGATGTTCCTGGCCCGTTATAACGACAGCAGCAAGAAGGTTAACGAGGAGTTCGATGAGTCGGTCTTTATAAACACTCTGGTCATGGAGGCCAGATGAAACGCATAATCTTTACGGGCAAAGGTGGTGTAGGCAAGACCACAATTCTCTCCACCCTAGTCAGGCTTCTGGCCCGAGACGGCTATCGGGTCCTGGCCATAGACTGCGACCCCAGCATGAACCTGGCCATGTCTTTAGGGATACCAATCTCCGAAGTCGTCTCCCTGGCCGGCGAAAGGACACAGCTTCAGGAGAGGCTGGGCTCAAGCATTATGGACCACGACGATCACGGCAAAGAGCACAGCGTTGAGGATCTGGATAAGTTCATAGTCGACGCCGCCGATGGAGTGAAGCTGATAGTGATGGGCACAATTCCATTTGGCGGTGCAGGCTGCCTATGCGGTCCCATATCCCTGGTCAAGCTGCTGGTCAACTACCTGTCTTCAGGCATCAAGGAGAATGATTTCATATTCGTGGACTCCCAGGCAGGAGTCGAGATATTCGGCAGAGGCCTGGCCTCAGAGTTCGATATGTCCTTTGTCATCACCGAGCCCACACCGAAGTCCCTTGAGGTCGCCAAGCATGGACTCAAGCTCGCTCACGATCTGGGTGTGAAAAAGCAGATCGCTGTAGTAAACAAGGTCGAGGTGGATGAGGACCTTTCATCAGCCGCGAAATATCTCAATGGAAATGCCGAC
>JAJRAX010000220.1 GCA_028679775.1 Methanothrix sp.
ATAGCTTTTAGGGCTGAAGTCAGCCAGCCTATTGTGACGCGATTTTTTGTGCAGTCACAAGCCCCATCCTTTAGGGTGGGGTAGTTGACGGAAATCCAATTACTTCTTAGCGCAGAGTGGTCCTCTCAGGTAGACGTACCAGTACAGGAAAGCGACGAACAGGGCAGCTCCCACGATGTTTCCGAGGGTAACGGGAATGAGGTTGGTGATGAAGAAATTGTACCAGCCGTCTCCTCCGACCAAATTCGTGGTGGCAATATTGGCTCCGGCCAGCTTCTCGGCGATGACAGGATTGTTGGCGGCAAAGATGCCGAGAGGAATGAAGAACATATTGGCCACGCTGTGCTCAAATCCGATGGTGACGAAGGCCATGATCGGAAACCAGCAGGCAAAAATCTTGCCGATCACATCCTCCGCGCTGATGGCCAACCATACGGCCAGGCAGACCAGCCAGTTGCAGCCTATGCCCCGCAAAAAAGCGGTGCCGAAGTCCAGGCCGCATTTGGTGTTGGCAACAGTTGCAGCCCAGCCCGCCCATGGCAGATTGTCGAAAAATCCGCACTGATAAGCCAGGAAGAAGGCCACAAAGATCGATCCTAGAAAATTGCCGATATAAACCAGAGACCAGTTCTTCATCAGGCCCTTGATGCCGGCCTCGCCATTGAGAACGCTTAACGGCGCAAACATGCAGTTTCCAGTGAACAGCTCAGATCCGCCGATCACAACCAGCATGAGGCCGACAGGGAACACAGCTCCGGCAGCAAACTTGATGAGCCCTGCAGGCAGAGCTATCTTCCAAATGCCTCCGTCCGGATCGGTTATGGTGCCGTTGGACAGCCCTCCTGCCACAATCTCGCTTAAAAGCGCTCCAAACGCAATGTATGCTCCAGCCAAAAAGCCCAACACTAAAAGCTTGGTCCAGGTCATATTGCATTTCGTGCATCCGGCAGCGATAGCCGCCTTAGCGATATCCGCGGGGACTTTGAATGCCATTTTCTCTCTCCAGGATGGCATGTGGATGCCAACAAATGGCGTAAAAGGCTTGCGGTTGTGGGAAATTATGAATGTTTATGAAAACTATAAGGCCAATTATAACGAAAAATGATGCGCTAGCTGGTTGAATCGAAAAAAAGATAATCAGACCCCAGCCAGCCTGCAATTGCCGTCGGGATGCTCGAGCTCAGAGATCAGCTTCCTCTTGGCAGGATTGAAGCTCTTCTTCTGCCGGCAGTCCATCAGCTTATGCCAGTTATCCCTCTCCCAGATATTGAAGGATCTGTCCTCCTCAGGAATAAGCTGCCGCAGCCGCAGAACCAATCCGTCCCAATTGACACGATGGCCTCCGAAATCCGGTCCATCCACGCAGGCGAACTTGGTAGCGCCAGCCACCTCCACCCGGCAGGCCCCACACATGCCTGTTCCGTCCACCATGATGGGAGTGAGGCTGACGACGGTCTCAACCCCTGCGGCCCGAGAGGCATCTGAAGAGACCTTCATCATGAAGGGACAGCCATGAGCAAATATCCGGTCGATCTTCTTTCCAAGAGCCAGCTCCTGCTCTATGAAGTCATTAGCCCAGGCTGTCTTGCCGCAGCCAGTCACAACATGAACTTCGTCGCTGTACTCCTTGAGCTTGTCCACCCAAAACACAAAAGCCGGGCCGCGGGCTTCAACAACAGTCACCACATAATTGCCCTTCTCCTTGAGAGCCTTTATGAGCGGCAAAGTTGGCCCAACTCC
Organism: Methanothrix sp.; assembly: GCA_028679775.1. Taxonomy (GTDB): domain Archaea; phylum Halobacteriota; class Methanosarcinia; order Methanotrichales; family Methanotrichaceae; genus Methanothrix. Next base: position 1,741 of record JAJRAX010000220.1, read on the forward strand.
AAAGCAGCCGCAGGCACAGATGACACGCCCGAACTTATCGATCTCAGTAGGTGTCCCCAGGGGTCCGGCGACATTTGACACCGACTCGCCCTCTTTCATGGTGGAGAGCTTGGCGGTGCTGGTGCCTAAAATGTAGAAGACGATATCCACGGTGCCATCACTTTTATCCCATCCGGCGATTCCCATCGGTATTCTCTCCCCGCGCTCATCCGCCCTGACGATGATAAATTGGCCCGGCCCGGCCGTGTTGGCAATCTTGGGAGCGCAAAAGCTCATGTGGACTATGTTGGGGGCAAGAGTCTCGTTCTTGACTATCTCGTACATCTTTAGTCTCCTATGATCTTGCTGACCTTCACGGCACAGGCCTTATACTCTGGCGTCTTTGCCTGAGGATCCAGGGCAGCGTTGGTAAGAAGGTTTGTCAAAACATCCGGGTAATGGAAAGACATAAATGCTACGCCGCGTAGCGACTTGTCGGTAATTCTTGCTTTTGTCCTGACAACGCCACGCCTGGAACTGACCAGAACCATTTCTCCGTCCCTAACCCCAAGCTCTTCGGCATCCGCAGGATTCAACTCTATTGCTTCCTCCGGCCATTTGTACATGATTCCCTTGGAGCGCCGGGTCATGGAGCCGCAGTTGTAATGCTCTCGTCTCCTGCCAGTGGTGAGAACCAAAGGATAATCGGGATCAGTCTGCTCGGCTGGAAATTTGTGTTCCACTGCATTAAATTTTCCCAATCCTCGGCTGAATTTACCAACATGCAACGTCTCTGTGCCCAGATGTTCTTTGGACGGACAGGGCCACTGCAGCCCCCCGACCCCCAGACGCTCGAAACTTACTCCGGCAAACATAGGTGCAAGTGCTGCAATTTCATCCATGATCTCCGAAGGATGGCTGTAGTTCATCGAATAGCCCATCTTCTGAGCTATCCGGCAGATCGTCTGCCAGTTCTCCAGACCACAAATTGCAGGTATCGCTTTGCTCACTCGCTGAATGCGTCTTTCGCCATTGGTAAATGTTCCGTCGCACTCCGCAAAGCTGGCAGCAGGAAGGATAACGTCGGCATATTTGGTGGTCTCAGTAGGGAATATCTCTTGGACAACGAGGAAGTCCAGTGCTTTTAATGAAGCTCTAACCCGATTGGAATCAGGATCGGTCTGGGCGGGATCCTCTCCCAACATATAAAGCCCCTTTATCTTGCCATCTGTCACATGATCGAGCATCTGGGTGGAAGTCTCTCCAGGAGTTGCAGGCAACTTAACCTTCCAGGCCTTTTCGAACTTGGCCAGGTTATTTGAGTCTATTACTGGCTGATATCCAACATAGGAATTTGGAAGTGCACCCATGTCGCAGGCCCCTTGAACGTTATTCTGCCCTCTAAGAGGCATTACGCCCGTGGACCAGCGTCCAACATTGCCTGTCAGCATAGCCAGGTTGCCTAAAGACATCACATTGGCGGTTCCAGTGATGTGCTCGGTAATTCCAAGGCTATAGACGATCATTGCCCGATCGGCCTTCGCATAGAGTCTGGCCGCTTCTATGATCTTTTCCGCCGCAACTCCGGTTATTTTGGCAGCCCTTTCAGGCGGATATTCCTCTACCACCTTCCGGAATTCCTCGAATCCCTCTGTGCGGCTGGAAATGAAGTCCCGGTCTTCCAGTCCTTCCCTGAGGATGACATTCATCATTCCGTTCAGTAACGCAATATTAGTTCCAGGCCTCAGGTTGAGCCAGATGCTGGCCAGATCGACCAGCTCGATCTTGCGGGGATCAGCCACTATGATCTTTGCGCCCTTGTTGGCCGCCTTGATCATCTTCAGACTGACAATCGGATGTGCCTCGGTAGTATTGGAACCGATAACGAACAGGACATTGGCGTCTTCAATCTGGTCAAAGGAATTGGTAGCTGCTCCGCTGCCAAAGCATGCAGCAAGCCCTGTAACCGACGGAGCATGACAGACTCGCGCACAGTTGTCCACATTGTTGGTGCCGAACACCGCCCGTGCGAGCTTCTGCACAAGGTAGTTCTCCTCATTGGTGCACCTAGAAGAGGAGAGTGCTCCCAGCGAATCAGGACCGTATTTATTTTTGATCTCAGTGAACCTCTGGGCAACGAGATCGAGCGCTTCATCCCAGCTAGCCTCCTCTAGTATGCCGTTCCGTCTTATCAGTGGAGTGGTCAACCGATCGGGGTGGTGGACGATCTCCTCCAGGCCAAAATGGCCTTTAACGCATGCATGCCCACGATTTACTGGGCTTTCTCTGTCCGGAGAGACTGAGATAATTCTGCCTTCGTTGACTCTTAGCTCTAATCGGCAGCCAACGCCGCAGTAGGGACAGACTGTGGCGACAGTCTTCTCAGGCCGCACCCATTTCTCAGATCGAGCAAAAAGAGCACCGGTGGGGCAGGCATCCACACACGCGCCGCAGAACTTGCAGTCCGAGTCATTCAGAGATTCGGGGCCTATCCAGTGCATGCGATGAAAATCAGGATTACTGGATAGCACACCCACCCCGCGCACCTCTTGGCAGATTCGCACGCATCGGCCACAGAGGATGCAGAGGTTGTAGTTTCGGTCAAAGAAGGGCTCTCTTAAAACAGGCATATTCTTAAAAGAAACCTCATATCGGATGCAGTCCAATTCCACAAACCGCACCGCCTGTTGCAGCTCGCATTGCTCGTTCTTGGGGCAGTACTTGCATCCCACAGTCACCGGGAACTTCCTCATGCACTCGCGCAGGTCGTTGCATTCGTTTCTCCTATCGCAGAAAAGGCAACTGGTGGGATGGTTGGTGAGAGCCAGAAGCATCTCCAGGGTATGTCTTCTCATCTCCTGTAGCTCTTCTGTACTCGTTTCCACGACCATTCCCTCTTCGACCAAGGTGCTGCAGGCTGTAGGGTAGTGGTCCAGACCCTTAACCGAGACAATGCATAGCTTACAGGAGCCTATGGGCTTGAGGTCCGGGTGATTGCAGAGTGCTGGCACATAAGATCCGGCCTTCTTGGCCGCATCCAGAATGGTAGATCCCTCAGGAACCTCGACCATTCGATCATCTATTATGAGTTTAATTGCCGACATGTTCCAACCGCGCCGGGCAATGGTGGTGATTAATTGTATTAGAAGGTTGCTCTGGTTTTACGCTCGCGGCCATGGGACATGAATTGATATTTTGCGAGAGCGATAGGCAAAGTCTTATTTATTATCAATCTTTCTTAGCCTTCAGAGGCGCGGGTGCGGTAGAGATGTCAAGCAAGATCGATTTAAACCGGGTGGAGATGCCCAAGCAGTCTCCTGACAAGAGGAAAGGAAACTTCCAAGAGGTTGCCCTGGGCTACAGTTCAGAGCTGGCAAAGACCGAAGCAAACCGGTGTATTCAATGCAAGAAGCCCAAGTGCGTGGAAGGTTGTCCGGTAGGCGTGGAGATTCCGAACTTCATCTGTGCCCTGAGAAAAGGGGACATGCCAGGAGCTGTCATGGCTCTGAAGAGGAAGAACAGCCTGCCCGGAATCTGCGGGAGGGTCTGTCCCCAGGAAGTGCAGTGCGAGAGCCGCTGCGTTCTCGGAAAGAAAGGAGCACCAATAGCCATTGGCCGACTGGAACGCTATGTGGCCGACTGGGAGCTGGGCCAGAAGGAGAGGACGAAGGGAGACGTATTACTGCCCACCGGCAAGCGAGTGGCAGTCGTGGGAAGCGGGCCGGCGGGTCTCACCGTCGCCGCGGATATGGCCAAGTTCGGGCATAAGGTCACCATCTTCGAGGCGCTGCATGACGGAGGTGGTGTACTGGTCTACGGCATTCCTGAGTTTCGGTTGCCAAAGGGAATCGTCCGCTCTGAGATTGAGTACGTCAAATCTCTGGGAGCTGAACTGGAGCTGGACTGTGTAGTGGGCAGACAGGTCCAGATAGATGGGCTATTCAAAGAAGGCTACGACGCCGTCTTTTTGGGAATCGGCGCAGGAGCACCTCGTTTTCTCAATGTGCCAGGCGAGAACTTGAGCGGCGTCTACTCAGCCAACGAGTATCTGACAAGGGTTAACCTCATGAAGGCCTACAGGTTCCCGGAGTACGATACGCCGATAAAGAAAGGCAAGAAGGTGGCAGTGGTTGGTGGCGGAAATGTGGCCATGGACTCGGCCCGTTCTGCCATGCGTTTAGGGGCCGACGAGGTGCACGTCATCTACCGCCGCAGTCGAGAGGAGATGCCGGCCCGTCTCGAAGAGGTTGAAAACGCCATGGAAGAAGGAGTGATCTTCGACTTTCTCACCAATCCCGTACGGTTCTCAGGCGACGAGAGGGGCATGGTCAAGGTCATGAATGTTGTCGAGATGGAGCTAGGAGAGCCTGATGCATCTGGCCGGAGAAGTCCGTGTGTGAAGGAGAGCTCAGAGCATCCTGTCGATGTGGACACGGTAGTCATAGCTGTAGGCACTGTGCCAAATCCTCTCATCGCCGCCAGCACGCCTGAGCTGAAGACTACAAGGCGCGGAACTCTTGTGGTGGACGAGAGGTGCAGAACAACCATGAAAGGGGTCTGGGCCGGCGGAGACATCACCAGCGGAGGAGCCACGGTCATCAGCGCCATGGGGGCGGGCAAGACCGCAGCGGCAGACATGAACGATTGGCTGAAGAACGATGGGAAGTGGAGCTGAGCCTGACCCAAATCAGAGGCCATTTTCGAGCAGGATAAGTTAGTGAAAACCGCCACTCTTTTCTATTTTTCTGGCTACTCGACTATCTCGCAATAATAAGGTTTTTTACCTGCAACGCTAAGCTACAAAGGATAATGGAAGAAAAGAAAGAGATAATTGCGTCCGGCGAATCCGGGCGGAATCTCGAAGGACTGGTCCCGGCAGAAGTACTCCTAGCAGTCCATGATGATATGCAGAAAGCCATCCCAGCTCTAGCCAAATCTCCTGCCATGACTGAGACAATTGAGAGGGCTATCAAACGGGTGCCAACCCAGCACAGGTTGATCCTAGGCGACAGCAGGAATATGGATGATATTGAAGATGAGAGCGTCCATCTCGTGGTTACTTCACCGCCTTATTGGACGCTTAAAGAGTACCCCGATCAGAAGGGGCAACTGGGCCGGATTGAGGATTTCGAGCTGTTCCTGCTGAATTTGGATCGGGTCTGGAAGAACGCATTCAGAGTCTTGGTGAAGGGTGGACGATTGATTGTAGTGGTCGGAGATGTATGCTTGCCGAGACGCAGTTTCGGTAGACATGTTGTTTTTCCACTTTACGCCGCAATTCAGGAGCATTGCAGAATGATCGGCTTTGATAACCTGGCACCCATCATTTGGCATAAGATTGCTAATGCTCAATTCGAATCCAATCGATGCACCAATTTTCTGGGAAAACCTTACGAGCCCAATGCCATAGTAAAAAACGATATAGAATATATTTTATTTCAGAGAAAGCCGGGAGGATACCGGCAAAAGACCTATCTGCCGATCAGTTTCTTGCCAGCCTTCTCTGCCATGCGGCAGGCATGAGCAATGCCGAAACCACCCGGCATAGCTAAATTGAATCACGTTCTCTCTTTTTCCGCCTCATGTGGCCTTCGTATCCCATCCGTGAGAGCCTGTCCGCCTCCTCGTTCTCCTCTCGCGGCACCCAGGAGAAGCTCACATCCCTGCCGTCCAGGATCTCTTTTATCTCAGGCACATATTTCTTGGAGGTAGCCGATGACACTCTGTACTGGCCGCTCATCTGCTTGATCACAAGCTCGGAGTCGCCCTTGAAGAGGATCTTCTCATCGATTCCTTCATCAATCAGCCACGTTGCCGCAGCCATCAATGCCTCATACTCGGCCACGTTGTTGGTCATGCCCCGGCCCTCGCCAACTGCACCAAATCCCTTGTGCACGATTTCGCCGTCCCGGCTGACAAGATAGCCATAAGCGGCCACGCCGCCGGGATTTTTAGGATAGCACAAACCATCGAAGTAAACAGTAATCATGATCGTCCCTAGCGTTATGACAGTAGCACTATAAAAATGCTTCATTTCTTATTGCCCTTTTCGAGCACGATGCATTTATAGCAGACTTACGACCAAACATTAATTCGGAATTACAAAGCCACGCCCCAGAGAGGTTATAGAGATCATGAAGGTTGCTGTCATTGGTGGAGGTTTAGCCGGTGCAGAGCTGATAAGAGTAGCTTCGCCCTGCCCACTGGAGTTCACTCTGATCGAGCCCAAGAAGCAGGTGGAGATGCAGGCCCTGTACCCGGAGTACCTTGGCGGAGTGGCCAGGCTCCAGGATCTGGCGGCACCCCTCAAGCCTTTCTGCGAGAAGGTGGGGGCTACCCACATTCAGGAGAAGGCGCTACGCATCGAAGGCAATACTGTGGTCTGCGAAAAGAGCCGGGTTGACTTCGACTACACCGTTGTGGCGACGGGCGCAGCCCAGAACTACTTCGGCATCAAGGGCGTGGAGAACACATTTTCCATCAACACCCTTGAAGAGACAAAGAGGGCGCGCCGCTACGTGGAAGACAATTATCCTGAGAGGATTATGATCATGGGCTCAGGGCTCACCGGCGTTGAGGCCGCTTCAATTCTGGCGGAGAGCATGGATGCCAGCATCTACATCATCGAGGCGCGCGAGCGCGTCCTGCCCCAGTTCTCGCCCCAGACATCAGAACTCGTGGAAAAGGCCCTCTCCAAGAAGGGTGTGAACATCCTCACATCGACTCAGGTGGCGGAAGTAAAAGAGGACCGCATCATATTCACAGACAACTCAAGCCTCGACTGCGACATGGCAATCTGGACTGCCGGAATCAAGCCGACCCACTTCATCCAGGGCCTGGACCTGCCGAAGAAGAACGGCTGGATACTAGTGGACGAGCACCTCAACGCCAAAGGCAACATCTTTGCTATTGGAGACTGCGCATGGGTCGAGATCGACGGAAAGCTCGCCACCAAGACGGGCCTGGAGGCTGAGCGGCAGGCGAAATATCTGGCTGGGCACTTCAGAAACATGATTCGAGGCAGGGCTTTTGAGAGGTACTCGGTGCGGGCGAGCACTGACAGCCAGGTGGCGCTGATCTCATTAGGTGCGGACTGCGCGGTGGGTGTGGTCGGAAAGACTTGCATCGGCGTTCCCACGCGGCTGATCTACTCGCTGAAGAGCTGGATAGACAAGTCGTTTATAAAGAGGTTTAAATAGAATAAGTCATCGTACAAAAAATATGACCAATTAGTCAAACGACGGCGGCGCACCCCGCAGCAGAGCTGCGGGGTATTCAGAACAAATAAATAGATCGTTGGGTGACTGCACCCTTCTTTTGCTTTGCCGAATACATCCCGATACCATCGACCTTATGCTGCTGTTTTTTGGGCGACGATGCCATCAAGTCCACAAACTTGCACTTGATTGGCGGGACAGTCACTGGTCATCCCCCCTGAGATCACACGGCTGGATCTGGCATTCGTCACATAGCCCGGCCTCGGCCCGATCCTGGCATTGCAGATCATCGCATTCGCTGCAAAGCTCCTTGTTGACCTCATGCCGCTCCATCCTTGCCAAGATGGCCCCGTATCGGCTATCTTCATGCTCGACGGCATCACATTCAAGCTGGAGACATGGAAGATGGTTGAGGATGCCCTTGCTTGTGGAGAGAATGAGCTTCTTGAGATCTTCATCTGACTGGAGATCATACCTACCCTCAATCTTGCCGAGGTCACGAAGCCCACGCTGGACGGCCCGGCCAACCTCTATGAGGGAATCGTATGTCTCGGAAAAAGTAGGAGATCGGCTCATTGCCCTTCCTCCTCTCTGAGAACGCATTCGTCTTCCGTATTCAAGATGCAAGGTGTCCCTGGTTGGGCCTCAGGGTGATGGCAATCTCCATGAAAACCATCTGCCTGGTCTTTCCAGAATCGGCACACTCAGACCACGCCCACGAGCTGATAACTGTGATCCGGCAGACTGACAACCTCGCCTGCCGCCCTTAACATGCCGAGGCGACACAAAACAGCATCACCAGACATATCAAGCTCCATCTCCAGATCACTCCTTCGGACTGGTCCGTTCTGCAAGTATTCTCGGATGGCTTCAAGATCGGCCAGTATATCCGGGCTTGTGGGCCGGTGCGTTGCGGAGGAGTTGCGCCTTACCATTGGCGCCTCGGCGATTATTTTGAGTAGATCGGCCAGCTTGATCCTGATAGCGGCGGCCATCTCAGACCACCTCATCAGGAAGTTCGTAGACGCAATCGTCATAATTGAAGGGATCGCACCTAAGCCACCCCCATGATCTCATCAACCGGACCGTTGTGACCACCTGGCCACTTGCCTTCCGGCTTTATGCTGTCCACAGCGGGCGCGGTGACCTTCGGCTGTGGGAAGTACTTTCTCGCGTGTTTACATGGCTGGCCAGGGTTGTAGGTAGCTGCCGGGCAGGAGCAGGTCTTTGGCGTGACCACATAATAGGCGTCCTTCTTGTTATTCCTAACCAGAACCATCTCTACCAGTGAGCCTGTAGAAATCAGGCATCTCGGCAGGCTCCTGGCCGTGGTTAAGGTAGGCTATCAACTGCTTTACGGCTTCCCGGCCTTGCGTGACCGGGCTAGCTAAAACTGTCTTACTATTCATTTACTTGCACCAATAGCACCATAGCACCGTTGAATATTTAACCCTTGAGGTGTCTTGACACTATAATGCTTTTATGCCATCACAACACATAATTATAGCATGGGCAGAGTTAATGTATATCTCCCGGATGAGCTGGAGAAAAGCCTAAAAGAGTTTGTTTTTAGGAAAACTGGGTCTTTTCGCGGGCAGAGCGAAATAGCAGTAGAAGCTATCAGAGAATACCTAGAAAACCATAAGCATGAGATAGAGAAAAGCGAGAACAAATGACTGTGATTTTATTAGCTTAAATCGTTATCTGGTATTGATAATTTACAGGTAACAAAGCGCCGAGGGTGAGATTCGAACTCACGAGACCCTTGCGAGTCACCAGCTATCAGGGATTTTATCACTCCAGGCTGGCGCCCTACCGCTAGACGACCTCGGCACGATTTTTTTTTAGCGTTTGGCAGCGTTTGCCGCTGCCGCGGAAGCATCCCTCTCGGCCAGCTTCCACGCCTTGGGATAGGTGCCCGGCCCCATTATTACCCTTTCGGTCCGAGCCACAATGCCCGTCCTGCTGGCGAGCATTTCGGGACTGTCCATATCCGCCTGACCAACGGCCACTGCCTCTCCTTTCAGAGTAAAGAAGGCAACGGCATCGCCCTTATTTATATCTGTCTCTAAGGAGATCAGCCCGGGCGCGGCCAATGGCGCGCCATGACAGACTGCGTCCACTGCATTGTCGGCTATGACCAACCTGGGCAGATGAGCCAGAGCCACCTCTACGGGCTGAATGCACCGGCGCAACTGGCTTTCGTCGCCCAGTTCCTTCAGGGCGGCCACGGCATCAGCAAGCTGATGAAGCGTGACCAGAGTCTTGCCCTCCCGGAAAGGCCCCGCACGAGTGCGGCGCAGCTCTTCCATGTTCGCGCCTGTCCCCAGAGCAAGACCAATATCAAAGCATAGCTTCCTGATGTAAGTCCCGGCCTCGCAGCCCACTCGCATGAGCACATGCTGCTCCTCAATCTCAAGGACATCGAGATAATAAATGGTGCGCGTGCGCAGCTCTTTTACCACCGACGACTTCAGGGGCGGTTTTTGGAGGATCGGCCCCATGAACTCCCGACAGACTTCAAGAATACGCTTTTTGGGCACAGGCTTATGCACATGCATGAGGCAGATGTACTCTTTGCCGGCCAGTAGGAGCACATCCATGATCCGAGTGGCGTCACCTAGCAAAACTGGCAGAATGCCTGTAACCTTTGGATCGAGGGTGCCGCTGTGCCCGGCCTTCTCAACCTCCAGAATGCGTTTGACCCAGGCCGCGACCTCGTGGCTTGTGGGCCCGGAGGTCTTGTCCAGGTTGATGGCCCCCAAAGTCATATGCTTCTCTAGGCTTCTCATCTCTGGCAGCATCCCGTAGGCAGGATCGGTCCGGCCACTTCTCTTAATGAGAGTAGACCTCGCCCGGTCAGAAGGAAGAATCTGAGGATATGAGACTGACGGAGAGTCGCTACGTGGTTGGCATCGATCTGACCTCTTCTCAGGCCTCTGTTCACCCCGCCCTTCGGCGCGATGGATCACAGACACGAACGGGCCCTCACTGCCGCGAGAACTATGGCCAGCGTCCCTGCCTCATCGAATTTTCCGGTATCAACTACCAGATCATAAACTGAAAAGTCACTGATATCAATGTTGTAGTACATCTTGTACCGCCGGGCCTCGCTCTCCTCGCGAATACGCGTCTCTTGCATGGCGTCCTCAGCCAACTTTGACTCTCGCTTGGCTATCCTCTCAGCCCTGCAGCGAAGCTCCGTCTTGAGAAGGACCTTCAAATCAGCAGGCAAAAGATGCCCGGATAGGCGGCCCTCAAAGATGCCGCCAACCTCTTTAGCCATAGATTTCTGGGCGTCATCAATGAGATAATCGACCTCTGGGCCCTTCTCAGCCAGACGATTCATGTCCTTGACGGAGATATTCTTCTCGGCAGCAATTTTTCTAAAAAGGTCTCCAGAGTTAACCCAACGCAATTTCAACTCGGCGGATAGAGAGCGAGCTAGAGTTGAGGTGCCCGTTCCCGGCGCGCCACTGATGGTGATTATCATCCTAGCTCATGCTCCCAATGTCCAGAGCCTTTCTGATGATCTGCGATACAGGCAGAGAACAGACGAAGTACCAGTAGAACCAGTAGAGGATCGGACCCAAGACAGTGGTATTGATGGCATGCTCTCCCCAGAACGGGAAGTTCATGGTCAGGTCCGGGTGGCCGCCAATGTAGAGATAAGCCCACATGAAAAGCGGTATGGATATGAGGCCGATGTAGAGCATGGGCTTGAACTGCATCTGCATCATCTTGCCCTGATCTGAGACCATCTTCATCTGCTCGGTTTGGGCGGCTTGGATCCTGGACTGGTCGCCGGATAGCTGAGCCTCTTTCATGTTCCGCTGCATCTTCTTCATCTTCTCTTGCTGAGCCCTCAAAAAATCCCAGTCCATGGTGTACTTCTGAATGAGGCTGGCATACAGACCAGTGACGGCAGCCAGGATGAAGAGCACAACATGGAAGGGAAGAATATCAGGAAGCCAGCCGATCAGATGGCCGGTGAGCACTCCAAGAGAGTTTCTAAGGTCAGAGCTGACCATTATCCCAAAAAAGAGAACAAAGCCCACAGCCAATGCGGCCTTGTCCAGAGACTCTGTCAGCTTTGCATTCATGCGGATGCTCCGAAGAATTTCTGCATCATGGGGTACATCTCCTGAATCTGTTCACTTGCTATCTGCTCATAGAGCCGGTAGACAATGCTTACAGCGAGGAGTAATCCCGTGCCGCCTGCGCCGCCTAAAGTGCCCAGGAGGCTGGCGATTAATGTGAGCACACCGATGATCACACCGCCAATCACAGTCACCTTGGGGATATAGCGCTCCATCAGCCTTTCGATGGAAGCCGGATTTCTTCGGTAACCTGGAACCTGCAGGCCGGAATTATGTATCTTGGCCGCAACGCTCTTGGGACCCATGCCCGTGGTCTCGATCCAAAAGATGGCAAAGAGGATGCCGCCGAAGATCAAGAATGCTGAGTCGGTCAGAACATGAAGTACGATCTGCCAAACGGCTATCGGCGAGAAGCCAAGCTCTGCCATCCCTGCGGTAGATGACGTTACCATGCTCGGTATCCAGTCGCTCGGGCCGTGAATGGGCGAGAGATAGTACATCAAGCCTGCTATCGGCTGAGGCGACGACCCACTCATAGCAGCACCAGTTGCCGAATTGTACCTGGCATAGGAGATGAAGTCGCCAAGGATGCTGGAATAACCGGTATAAACTGTGGATACACCTTCACCGGCAACAGTTGCTGTAGTCACAGTGCCGATCTTAGCTGCCAGCAATGCTCCAACCATCTCGATGTTAGCCTGGATAGCCCGCACAAGGATCATGGGCAGAACTGAGGCATACACCAACTTGACAGGGAAACGCCCGCGTGCGCCTCTTACCCGACTATGGGCCAGAGGTATCTCAATTCTGGTAGACTCAACCAAAACTACCAACAGGATGATCATGATAGTCGAGATCAACGCCAGGATTCCGCCTGTGACGAAGATGAACTTGAGCCCCTCAGATGTGAAGATCGTATCAAAGCCTATAAGCTGCTGGGCTATGATGTAGATCCACTTGGGAATGATGCCGACCGGAAGACCACCGTCCCCAGACGCCGGATTGATGATGCCGGTCACGAGCTGCTGGGCAATTCCTGCCACGATGAACAGGCCGACGCCTGAGCCCACGCCCCATTTGGAGACGACCTCATCCATGTAGACGATGAGAGACCCGCCGACGAAGACCTGGATGAAGATCAGTAGAGATACTATGCCAACAGTAACGCCGAGACTGCTGGCTATGCCGGCATCAGGCAACAAGTATCCTCCTACTACCTGCGGCAAAGCCTCAACAGCGACCATCACGAAGACCAAGGCCTTCTGGGTGCCCTGATAGATGGCCTGATCCCTGGGATCACTCAAATTGAGCTTGATGATCTGGGCTCCCACGAGAAGCTGCAGTACGATGGACGCAGTGACAATGGGACCTATGCCAAGGAGCATCATCGAGCCGAAAGAGCCAGCAAAGAAGGCACGATACGAGCTGAATATATCAATTGACGCCTTGGATAGCCCAAAGAGAGGTACGTTTCCAAGGATGAAGTAAAGCAGCAGTATAGCTAAAGTCCAGCTTAGCTTTCTCTTAAAATGGACGTGCCCTGTGGGCCGCTCCACTGAAGGGAGCCGGCGCACAAAGGGCTCTATCGCATAAAAGAAACTCTGCTGGTTCATACTACTACTGCTTGACCACCAGCAGCCTCGATTTTAGTCTTAGCCGTCGCAGAAAATCCAGACGCGCTAACGTTGAGCTTTCTAGTTACCTGGCCGCGGCCAAGCACTTTCATATCGGTGAGCTCAACCTTGCCGTCTGGCCCTGCCATCTGGTCCAGCACGTCCACATTGACGGTTTCAATCTCTTCGGTAAGAGGCAGGTGGACAAATCCGTGTTTCCCCATCTCTGTGCCGAGAAGCATAGAACGCATGAAGTGGTGCTTGCACTTCCCCACATCTCCACGACCACCACGAGTACCGCCTCCTCGCTGATTCTTATGTTTGCCGTGATAAGTCCTATGACCCCTGCGTTCCTTTGTCTTTGGTCTAACCATTACTTCTACCTCATCCTCTTGATAAGATCAGCCAGATCAGTTCGGAAGCCCAAATCTCCGCCCTGCTGTGCAGTCTTCTTGATGGTCTTCAAGCCCTTTCTGGCGGGATGCAATCTGAAGATGGGCTTGATTCCGAGAGCCTTCAGGCTCGCTGCCCCGGAGTTGATAGCAGAGGCCAAATCCTTAAAGGAGCCGTAAGACGTATTCTCCTTCAAGAACTGCTCCGTAAGCCTACGATTTCCGGAAAGCCGCCCGCGTTTTTCGAGGAGCATGGCCAGCGTATCGTCATCGATCTTTCCCCAGGCCACATAATCCTTAACCTTCTGGATCATGCCCCGGAAGTGCTCATCCTCATTGACGACGATACAGTGGTTGACCCTGTGTATGCGCAGCATCTCTAAGGTCGACTTAATGCCCGGCCTGAGGTTTACCTCGCCTCTCAATCTTACTATGGCAAACATCTTCAGGCCCTCACTTGTATGGTATTGATGAGCGCATTGTATGTGGCTTTGGCAAAGTTGAGAGTGGTTCGAGTGGACCCTGCGGTCCTTGTCCAGACATCCTTGATGCCTGCCATGTCCATAACCTTCTTGGACGTGTCACCAGCAGCTATGCCCAGGCCCCGAGGTGCTGGGATAAGCACCACCCGCACGCTTCCCGACTCGCCGACTACCTGATAGGGCACGGTATGCGCCTGACCGCAGCCGCATTCCCAGCTGCCGCAGCCCCGCTTGACCCTCATGATATTCATCTTGGCGTTATCGATGCCTTTCTTGATGGCCTTTCCTACCTGGACATCCTTTCCCTCACCAAGTCCAATGTAGCCGTCTCTATTCCCGACGATCACAGTGGTTCTGAATTTGACTCTCCTTCCGGAGTCCGTCATCCTCTGAACCATGTTGATATCCAGAACCTCATCCTCAAGACCGGGTATCAGCACATCTATCAGACCTGCCTCCTTGATTGGCAGGCCGGAGGCCATAGCCTCATCGAAAGTAGTTACCTGGCCCTCAAAGACGAGCTTGCCCAGCCTTGTCCTGGGGACCCACTCTTCCTGGTAAAAATCACGCTTCTTCTTCTTATCCATAAGTTCACCCCAGTATCTTCTCGCGAACCTGCTCGAATTGGGCCACGATATCCGCTCCCGTGTAATCCTTTATATGCTGGCCAGAGATTCTGCTCTGATCAGGGAATATCTCTGAACCATGAGGAACATCAACACCAGCATCTATGACGCCCTTGATAGCGGCATAGACCCTGTTGCCCTTAGTAGAAGAATGCAGACCGATATCTGCGATCCCCTCATTCATCCCCAAAGCCAACATCTTCTTGCCGAAGAGAAGGCCGGTTAAATAGGCAGCAGGCAGATTGCTCTTGCTAAAGGTAAATCCGAAGTCCTTCAGCTCCCGGGAATTAACCGTCAGGAGGGTCTTGTCGCCCGTCTGCTCGGCCACCACTAACTGCAATGTGGTGCTTGCGTTGCTCTTCCTGACTACAACTCTGGGTTTCTTGGATAGTATCAGCTTATATCTGACGTGATAGTTCGTCTTGCCCTCTCTCCGTCTGCGGAAGGGGACTCTGTATCTAGGTCCGGTAGCCAAGTTATTCACCCCTGGCAAGGCCCTTAGCCTTGATGAAAGAATTCAGGTGCGCCAAGCTTCTGTACTCGCCGCCTTTGGATTTGCGATAAAGCAGACGGTAGGCATGGCGATCTATCTGGCCGCCCTCACGAAGCTCTCGCAGCTTCTTTCTCAGAGCCCGGATCTTCGTCATCCATTGCTCCTTTCTGGGAGACCGAGCGCCCTTTGCACCCCTTCTGTGTCCCGCACCCTTGCAATGGCCGTAGGCGCGCTTCACTGCTCTGGCCCTGATTCTGGCGCGGCTGTTGCCCTTCTTGGGCTTGGCCTTGATGTTTCCTGCTGTAATCTGAGAGCGGATATCCTCGTGGGTAATGGCATCAGATAGCTCTCCTGCCACCTCTGGATCTGGATTAATCCAGACCCGACTCTCACCGATCTTCAGCTCAGCTGCTGCGAGCCTTCGCTGGGTCGTTAACCCTGGCATATCTAAGCACCTCCCTTGGCATTGAGAACCTTAAGGCCGGCCTCAGATGCCTTGGCCTCGATATCGAGACGCTTCTTCTTGCCTACAGCCGCAGCAATTCTCACAGCAAAACCTTTGGCCATCTCCAGCTCGGCCACGTTATTAACCAGAACCTCCGGCAGTCCGCAGGGATGATATCCTCTGACAGCCTTGGGGCTTCCATAACCGGGTCTGACCAGCTTGCCTTTGGCAGCTACCTGCTGGCGGAGCTTGTTGTGCAGGCCGCGAGGCTTTCTCCAGCTGGTACCCAGCCGCTTCTTTTTATGTGAATCATGAAAGTTAAACTCGGGCTTCTTTGACTTCTGCCGAGTTCGAACTCTCAGTAACCTCTCTGCCATCCTCGTCACCTCTTGTCCACCAGGTATATTCCGTCCTGGAATATCCTGATATCGAAACCATGCACCCTAGTAGCCTGCTCGATATTGGCCATGGTCTGGCCAACCTGCTCCTTGTCGATGCCAGTTATCGTTACTTCATCTTTGCCGATCTCGACCTTCGCACCCGATAGAATCCTAGCAGTTCGAGACTTTCTCTCACCCAGGAAATTGTTTATGATGAGCTCATCGGAAGCTGCCTTGAGCTGTATGGGAAAGTGGGAGTACACGACCTTCATCTTGTACTCATACCCTCTGGTAACACCTGCAATCATATTGCTGATGTGTGCTGCCAGTGTCCCAACCATTGCTCGGTGGTTCTTTCTATCGAGCCTTGAATTCACGATCAGCTGAGAATCCTCTTTCGTTATCTCAATTTCGGGATAAGAGAGCCGCCTGGAAACCTCACCTTTAGGTCCCTTTACCGTGACGGTATTTCCATCAAGGGTAACGGCAACTCCTTCAGGGATCTCTACCTGTCGTGCAATCTCTTTGACCATTGCGACCACCTAATATACGTAAGCCAGGAGCTGACCGCCCAGAGACTGGGACCTGGCATCGGAATGAGCCATGACTCCCTTGCTGGTGCTGAGGATCAGAACTCCGAAGTTCCTGGCGGGAAGGAATCGCTTCTCCCATTTCTCCATCTCTGTCACCTTGGTGGAAAACCGGGGCTTAATTACGCCGCAGCGGTTGATCCTTCCCAGGAGCTTTACTCGGAACATTCCCGACTTTCCGTCGTCAACAAATTCGAACTCGCCTATGTATCCTCTATCCGCCATAACCTTCAGAGCCCTTCCTATGAGCTTGGAGGCGGGATGAATGATGCATTCAGGCTTGCCTACGCTCTCCGCATTCTTTATTACGGACAGGGCATCGGCCAGTGGATCCAATAACAATGCAACCACCTACGAATACTTTTCAAAGCCCATCTCAGGGGCGATCTCTCGGAAGCACTGCCTGCACAGGTATATCCCGTACTTTCTCACCAGGCCATTTTTGTTCCCACAGCGCTTGCACTGGTTTGCGCCTCTTCCGAAGACCTTCTTTCCTTTCTTCATGCTGCCTCCAAGATCTGGATGCCGAACTTCTTTGCGACAAACTCTATTGTGTCGTCTTTATTGAGCCTCTGTCGCAGAGGAAGCTTCTTTTGGCATATGCGCCGCAGAGCAATTCTGTAGCCGGATCGCTTCAAGGCAACTGAGATATCCATGCCGAAGATGCCGATCTCAGGATCGTATCTCATGCCTGGAAAGTCAGTATGCTCCTCAATTCCAAATGAGAAGTTGCCCTGCTGGTCGAACTGGCTCTTTTTCAGGGTGTTTCCTGCAGCCTTCAGGGCGATGACCAGGAAATCCTCAGCAGCTTTGCCCCTCAGGGTAAGCTTGGCACCTATGGGCTCATTCTTCTTGATTCCGAAGTTGGGCAGAGTCTTCTTGGCTATGGAGCGGACTGGTCGCTGTTTGGTTATAGTCTTCATAATGGTTTCAGCGTTGACCAGCCTCTGGCCGCTCTCTCCCACGCCCACATGGACGACAATTTTGTCGATGCGGGGAATGAGATTGGCATTCATCTAACGGCCCCCAGCTTGATGACAGGCGCATCCTTTCCGATCATGTAAACATAATCCTCAATGGTCTCGAACTCCCGGTCTCCAGAGATGATGACCCTGTTAGGCTGAGAGCTCCTGACGGTTATGATCTCCTTGATCTTGCCCGTCTGGCCGGAATGCTTGCCGCCCACGACCATCGCTAAATTGCCGATCTCAAAGCTGATCCTGTCCTCGATATTCTTGTCGGGGATAGATAGGACCAGGGAGTCGCCAACCTTAAACTCGCCTTCAGCGAGCTTATTTGAGCCGTCGGAAAGGTTAAGCTGCTGCTTTTTGCCCTTCAGGAAGGTCTTATTCTGCACACGCGCGAGCTTTCTCACTATACCCGACTCAAGAAGACTGAGATAGAACATTCCCTTCTCATCCTTGAGCATCCGATACTGCTCGTTTTTCGCGGGAACGGATATTACGTCGAATATCCCGATAGGTAGCTTGTAATCCTTCTGGACCTTTCCATCAACCAGGACCTTGCCCTCGTGCAGAGCCATCCTGGCCTCGCGGGCGTTATCTACGAGCTTGAGCATGTCCCGTACAACCATGACGAGGGGCATGCTGTTCGCTGCGGAATGAGGCCCAGGACTGGTCTTGGCGACCCACGCATGGATCTTTCTGGAAATTGGCCAGCTCACTGGAACAGTTACTCTCTTTTGATGTCTGCTCATTGCGATCGCCTCGCGAAGATCTTCTCCCTCTCTGCGTCTTCGAGGTTGAGCTTGACAATCATGACGTTAGAGGGATGGATGGTTCTCGGCACTTCAGTTCCGTCAGCCCGGTAGTTGCTCACGCCTGTGACCTTAATAGTGCACCTCTTGAGATCTACATCCTCGACCTCACCTTCTGTGCCAGCGTGATCACCCCGCATGACCTTGACGGTATCGCCCTTGCGCAATTGGGCGTTGCGCTTCTTCAGCTCTTCGCGCAAAGCCTTGCTAAGGGGTGCGTGCATGTACTTTTGACGCCTATGCAGCGGCGCGGTATACCGCTCCTTCCGCTGCTTTCTTGGCTGTTTCGTAATCATAATCATCACACAATCATGGACGCCGCGGAAGCGACCTTGCTAAACCTCTCTGCTACCTCGCGGGCCACAGGTCCCTTTACCTCCGAGCCCTTGGGAACGCCCTCATCATCAATGATGACTGCGGCATTATCCTCGAACTTTACCCGGAGGCCATCAGGCCTTCGGAACTCCTTTCTCTGGCGAATGATAACGGCCTTGAAGATCTGCTTTCTCATCTCAGGAGTTCCCTTCTTTACCGATACTATGACTATGTCCCCAATCCCGGCACAGGGCTGTCTGTTTTTCACGCCTCGATAATTCTTGACTGCGATGACGTGTAGCGTCCGCGCACCTGTATTGTCTACACAATCCAGGTATGCGCCAGTGTTGATCGCCCTTGGGATCTTGGC
>JAJRAX010000317.1 GCA_028679775.1 Methanothrix sp.
AAGAATTCTCATTACCATTCAGGACATTATCTCACTAAGATGTCGATACCTCTATATTGAAAACCCCAGTGCCGAAAATTTGTTTGGATTGACCCTTACGGCATCTGACGGGATAATCGTCTTAACAAACTCCTCAAAAAAAGATCTGCTTAAGTATTATGAACCGTTCCCGGTAAATGACAAAAAAATTAATATAAAAGTGATATCGCAGGGAATATCCAATGAGGTTCATGATTTTGAAAAATATAAACAGGAAATACCATTTGAGAAATATGTATTAATTGTTGGAAATGATTATCATGATCATAAATCAGTAAAAGACTGCATCCATCATCTTCAAAATATGGGAATCAATTTCTGTGTTTTGGGTTGTGCCGATATGGGAGTAAAGAATGTCCAGTGTTATCCGAGTGGCTTTTTGGATGGTTTGTTTATTGAGGCCATGTATCATTATGCTGATTTAGTGATTTTTCCAAGCACCTATGAAGGATATGGTCTTCCTGTGATTAAAAGCATATTTTACGGCAAGAAAATAGTCGTCCTGGACAATGATATCAACAAGGAGATATCCGGTGAATATGGGAAAGAAAACTTCTTGTTTTTCAAAACATACAATGAAATTAAAGAGCACATCTTAAATAATAGAACACCATCCTTTGATAAAAACAACAAGGTAAGGTCATGGGAAGATGTTACTGAAGATACCGAGAAATTTGTTGCAAATATCTTAAGTACGCGGCTTGATCCCAAAGAACTGGGGAAAAGATGGTATTCATTATTGTCAATCGAACAAAAAATAAGGGAGGGAGACGATTCAAAAAAAGAAAGAGATTTGTTAACGGTATCTGCATTATTTTATCCACAGTCCCTTCAGCCTCCAAATGCCTGGGTGGGGCACATTCCCTTTGCCGCCCGGGTGATCCGGGAGGTATCACCAAAAATCTTTGTTGAGCTGGGTACACATACCGGGAATTCCTATTTTTCATTCTGTCAATCAGTCGTCGAAGCATGCATCTCTACAAAATGTTATGCCGTTGATACATGGGAAGGCGAAGAACATGCGGAAAAATATGGCGAAGAGGTTTTCGCTAATGTTAATGCTTATAACAAGAAACACTTTACCGGATTTTCCACGCTGCTGCGGATGACTTTTGATGATGCCTTGGATTGTTTTGCAGATAAATCAATTGATCTGCTGCATATTGATGGTTTGCATACGTATGAAGCAGTGAGGCATGATTTTGACGCCTGGCAGACCAAATTAGCGCCCGGCGCTGTGGTTATGCTGCATGACACCAATGTTCACGAAAATGAGTTTGGGGTGTGGAAACTATGGGAAGAACTGCAGGAACGTTACCCCAATAATTTAGAATTTGCTCATTCATACGGGCTGGGAGTTTTGCAACTGAACAATGCGCCGGCGGCTAAGAGGCTTATGTGGTTGCAACCCAATTTCCCTGAAAAGCTGCGATTGATAAATTACTATGCCGCGCTGGGGTATCGTCAACTGGAACGTTATGAGTTAAGTGAACTCCGGCAGCATTTAACCAACATCGATCAACATGTGACCAACCTCACGCAAACAATCACTGAGCGCGACGTACAGATCGCTGCCCTTTATCGCTCAACAAGTTGGCGAATTACATTACCTCTGCGCGTTATCGCGCGCCAGTTAATAAGATGCAGAAGAGTTGTTGAGCTTATTAGGCCTGCTATTGCGCGTGGCGGTGGTTTAATGAGTACGTTTAAGAAAACAGTACAGTTATATCGCCGCGAGGGGTTGCCTGGTATCAAGCATGGTTTCAGATTGGTTGCCGCTTCGCAAATAAATAATAATTATGAAGATATTGACAAGACCTACCTGAAGGTGGTGAGTCATCCGGCTGCGGAATTGTTGGCGCCGCGGGTTTTAATTATTGCCGAAATGAGCATCCCCCAGTGCAGGAAATATCGTGTCCAGCAAAAACATGACTTGCTTCAATCCCTGGGTGTCGACTGTACCATGCTCAACTGGACTGACATTCAAGCGTGTCTTAATGCATTGCAAACTCACTCACTGGTGATTTTCTACCGTGTGCCTGCCTACGATAGCGTGCTTTCTGTTATTAATGAAGCGAAGCGACTACGCCTTCCGACGATATGGGAAGTGGATGACTTAATTTTCGACAAAGATGTTCTTACCAAGAGCAAAACATTAGCTGCCCTGGACAAGGCAATCTTTGACCCGCTTGTTGAAGGCGCAAAGCTGTATCGCAAGACGATGCTGCTTTGCGACAGGGGAATTGCTTCCACCACTGGCCTTGCCGATGCCATGAAGAAGGCCGGTTTGCCGGAAGTGTTTGTCGTCGAAAATGCGTTGGATCGACAAACCTTGGAGATTTTACAAAATGTCTGTCAGTATAATGCCTTGCACACGGATGACATTGTTCGAATTGTCTATGGCTCGGGAACAAGCACGCATAATGTCGATTTTCAGGAAGCTGTACCCGCCATTATCAAAATATTGGATAAATTACCCAATGTGCGGCTCCGCATCATCGGATTGTTGGATTTACCGGAAATTTATTCCCGTTACAAGGAACGGGTGGAGCGCTTGCCAATCTGTTCTTACGAAGAATATCTAGCGGCCTTGGCTGAGTGTGATATCAGCATTGTTCCTCTCGAGAACTATGTTTTCAATGATTCCAAGAGCAATATTAAATATCTGGAAGCTTCCATTGTTAAGGTGCCTTCGGTTTGTTCGCCGCGTGCTGCTTTTACGCAGGTCATTATCCATGGACAGAATGGTTTATTGTGTGCAACGGATGACGAATGGGAGGCTGCTCTTTCTCT
>JAJRAX010000221.1 GCA_028679775.1 Methanothrix sp.
GCCCTCGTCATCAACGATCACGGCGGCGTTATCCTCGAACTTCACTCGCAGGCCATCGGGCCTCCGGAACTCCTTTCTCTGGCGGATGATGACTGCCTTGAAGATCTGCTTTCTCATCTCAGGAGTTCCTTTCTTCACAGATACTATGACCATGTCCCCAATCCCGGCACAGGGCTGTCTATTTTTCACGCCTCGATAGTTCTTGACTGCGATGACGTGTAGCGTCCGCGCACCTGTATTGTCTACACAATCCAGGTATGCGCCAGTGTTGATCGCCCTTGGGATCTTGGCCTTCTGTCCTTTCATTTCAGGACCTCCACTACCACGTAGGATTTGGTCCTGGAAAGGGGCCTACACTCCGCTATCTTGACACTATCTCCCGCCTTAGCTTCTATGCAGGGGGGATTGTGCGCATGGATTTTGGACTGCCTCTTCTCGAATCGTTCGTACTTCGTTGCCTTCTTCTCGAATTTGCGCATGACTACCACGGTGTTGTCCATCTTGTCGCTGACCACGGTGCAACTGAATACCTGGCCGCGCACAGAGAGACTACCATGGAAGGGACACTTAGGATCATTGCATTCCTTTTGTGGCGCTGCAACGTCCAGTCCGATATCCCTCATAACTTCCACCTCGTCTTTTGCATTCTCTTGCTTATTCTGTTCTCGGGCTGCGAGATCAAGACCGAGCCGCAGATCCTCACCTTCTGCCCACCTGGCAGAGTGAAGACCAGACTCGTGTTCTTTTTGGCAAAGCGCACAACCTTGCGCTCCGTCTCCAAAAGGAAGGTGTTCCTGGTCTCGTCCACAACCTGTCCCGAAAGCCCTATCTGACCGGGATCGCTGCTAGCCTCGACATTGACCTCAAGGCCAATCAGCTCATGTCTGGCAAGGCTCTCGGGAGTCAGGTTCACTTCCTTCGCTCCGTTTGGATTGTCTTGATCCTGGCAACCGTCCTGCGGATGTCTCTGATTCTTCCGGGCTTCTCCGGAGCACCACCAGCAGTTACGATGCCTCTCTCGCGGACGAGCTCGCTTTCGAGCTTTCGCAGCTCCTCTGCAACCTCCTCCTCGGTCATGTTTCGGATCTCATCAATCTTGAAGATCGCCATATCGCTCACACTTCCTTGGCGCTGGGATCGCTATCGGCCTTCTCCTCGGAGAGAGGCGCGACCTCTGCGGCACCCTCGGCCTTTCCGGGCACATCAAGGGGAACGGAGGTTGATGAGGGCTCGGACTCCAAGAGCTGATCGAGATCGCTCTTTTTCAGAGGTGCCGGTACTGCAACTGGCTTTTGAGCAGGAGCCTTTTCAGGCACCTTTTCTTGAACTTCAGGAGCAGCCGGTGCCTTCGTAATCTGGAAGTCATCGGGGAGTCGTACATCGGGCGGTATGATTCTGACCTGACAGCCGATGACGCCCAGCTTCTTCACGGCTACGGAGTAGCCCTTGTCCACCAGTTCGATGGCCGGCTTTCCGGAGTGCTTGATGTATCCGGCGATGAACTTCTCAGTTCTTGATCTTGGACCGGTCAGCTTGCCGCTGATCACAATCTCGCAACCTAGAGCGCCAGCATCCATTACCCGTCTCATCATGGACTGGCCTGCCTTCCTGAAGTACCAGCCACGTTCCAGCGATGAGGCGAGACGATTGGCCACCACTCGGCCATTCAGGTCGCCGCGGCCCACATCCTGGACATCGATCTGGGGGTTATCCAGATGGAACTTGCGATCTAAGTCTCGGGTGATCTTTCGGATCAGCTTGCCGCCCTTTCCGATGACCATTCCGGGCTTCTCTGCGTAGACGGTGATCTGGGTGCCCATAGGCGTGCGGTTCATGACCATGCCGCCGTAGCCTGCGCGCTCCAGTTCATCCGCCAGATACTCATTAACGAGAGCTTTGGAGATGCCCTCTGCCACGAACTTCTTCTCGACAGACATCAGCTCTTCACCTCGGTTAAGACCATCTCAACGGATACCGTCTCGGTGTTTTTGGGTGTGGCTCTTCCCATGGCGCGAGGCATCCATCCCTGAATGGTCCTGCCCTTCTTGGTACCGGCATGATAGATCCTCATCTTTTCGGATTCCATGCCCTTGTACTCGGCATTAGCCAGCGCATTATCCAGAACAACCAAGACCGCCTTGGCTGCCTTCTCAGGATATCTGCCGGCATCCCACCCCACCAGGTCGTGCCTGTGGGCCACATTTCTCCGGTAGCGCTTGAAGGGGATAGACCTCTTCAAGGCTATCACATCTTCCAGATAGGTACGGGCGAGGCTTGCCCTCATGCCCTTGAGCGTCCTGCAGATCTCTCGGGCGTGCTTAGGTGAGATGTGAAGCTCCATCCCCATGGCCCTTGATGAGCGTCCTGCAGGCGTAAGCGAATAATTCAATCTGCCCAATCTCACACCTCACTTCAGCGGCACATATTTGCTTGATCTGGTAGCGCCCACACCAGCTGCGCCGTGCTGAACGCGACCACGCGTTAGCGCGAACTCGCCGAAGTAGTGCCCGATCATCTCAGGCATGACCTCTACCTTCTCAAAGCTCTTGCCGTTGTAGATCTCGAGATTCTTGCCCACGATATCAGGCATGATTACCATATTCCTGATGTGAGTTCGAACTGAGTCCTTGTTCTTCAGGCCTGCCAGGAGCTTCTTGTTCTCCCTGAACAGACCTCTTTTGATCGACCTGCGTTGCCGCGCTGGAAGCAGCACGACAAGCTCCTCTATGCTTAACTTGGCGAGGTCGGAAACCTTCCGGCCCCTATACAAGAATTCTTCCTTCCTCTTCGGAAGCTTGGATCCTGCTTTCTTAGCCAAAACCATCACCTAGCGCTTGCCGGTCCTTCTCGCGGCAATCGAACCCACCTTTCGTCCAGGTGGAGTATTCCTGCTTACAGTCTTTGGCCGCCCAGGATGCTGGCGACCGCCGCCACCGAATGGGTGGTCCACGGCATTCATGGCCACGCCTCTGACGATGGGCCACTTCTTGGCCTTGGACTGGAATTTAAAGAAGCTCTTGCCTGCCTTGACCAGAGGTTTATCCAGACGACCTCCGCCGGCCACGACTCCGATGGTAGCCATGCACTTCGGAGAGAGCCATTTCATCTCACCGCTGGGCAACTGCACTACGGTCTGACCCACATCGTGAGCCACGAGGATGGCGCAGACACCTGAAGCTCGAGCGAACTGGCCGCCGTGACCCGGCTGGGATTCGACGTTACAGATCGGTATCCCCTCAGGGATCTCCGCAAGAGGCAGGGTGTTTCCTGGCTCAATTGGCGCGGAGATACCGCATGCTACCTCCTGGCCCACGAACATTCCTTCGGGTACCAAGATGTATCTCATGTCTCCACTCTCCAGGGCCACCAGCGCTACTGGAGCGCTTCGGGCTGGATCGCGCATTATCTCTACAACGGTGCCCCTGACTGTAGCATCGTGATCGGGCTTGAGGTTTGTGATATTAGCTCTGTACCTATGAGAGGGAGCCCTGTATGTTGGAGATCCTTTTCCTCGGTTTTGAGATATGATTCGATGTCCCATATTTACCCACCTACAGCAGTCCTAGCCTCGTAGCCAGCTCGTTGGCACTGCCCTCTTTTGCCAGCTTGACGATGGCCTTCTTCTCTCCCCGGGAGGTTATCATGGTCCTGACTGTCAGGATATCGATATCATAAAGCTCTTCCAGGGCTTTTCGGATCTCAGGCTTGGTGGCCTTCATGTTCACCAGGAACTCCAGAGTGTCATTGGAGTCGATCATGGCGGTGACCTTTTCTGTGACGTAGGGGCTCTTGATGATCATTGCGCTGCCTCCGTGGCTGCCTTACTGGCGAGCTTCTCGAGAGACGACTCGGTCCAGATGGTAAGCCTTCCGGCCCTTGTTCCAGGAGCTAAGAGCTCAGCGTTCAGCCTCTCCACTGTGACGAAGTCAACGCCTGGGAGGTTTCGTGCAGCTTTGCCGAGGCCAGCATCGGTTCCGGCGACGATGAGCAGGCTCTTTCTGCCCTTATATTTTCTGCCCCGCAACTTGCCCTTTCCGGCGCGGATGTTTCTGCCAAGTTTTGCCCGGAGCACATCATCCCACAGGCCGGCGGCCTGGAGGAATTTTATGACCTCGGTGGTCTTGGTGAGGGACTCCAGATCGTTCTTGGCGACAACTGGAAGCTCTCTAGTAAATTTGTGTCCTCGGGCCTCGACGAGACCGGTCGATGCTGTTGCGGCAATGGCCGAGCGGATGGCCTTTCTTCTCTCCTTCTTGTTGACCTTCTCGGAATAGTCGGCATTGGGTTGAGGTGCATGAGACCTGCGACCTCCGACGGCCATTGGGACGCCTGCTGCTTTTCGCCCGTTCTTGAGTCTGAGGACTCTGGAGACGCCGTGTCCTGGGCCCCAGGACTGGGCTGAAGTGTTCATGCCGGCATAGAAGTGAGGACCGTAAGCCTGCAACCTGTTAGCCTGTGCGGACAGGACAGCCCGCTTGATTATGTCCGGCCTGTATTCCTCCTCGAAAACAGGAGGCAGTTCAATCTGGCCGCTTGCGTTTCCTGATAGATCAATGACATTTGCCTTCATGGTCTAGACCCCCTGTTTGGATTGCTGGCTCACATAGAGGAACTCGGGAGCCTTCTCGAAGTTTTTGCCAGGTCTGATGGCATGTCTTACGCGCACAAGCCTCTTGATGGGGCCGGGGACGCTTCCTTTGATCAGGATGTACTGATTTCTGACTACGCCGTAGCCTGGGAAGCCTCCGTCGGGAGTGATCTTTGAGCCATCGGTCCCTATGAACATGAGCCTCTTGTTGTACTCGGTTCTCTGGTGGTATCCCATCTGGCCGAGCTGCGGAACGCGCCAGCTGATGTGAGATGGATGCCAGGGGCCGAGGTTGCCCAC
>JAJRAX010000222.1 GCA_028679775.1 Methanothrix sp.
ATGAGATTTTGGCACCCTTCTTTCCGTAATCATCACAATGGGCACTGATAATTTCTGAAGAAGCTTTTTTGTAAGGGGCTTATCCTTGTCGCACCTGTACCATGTCCCATCGACCACCACTAATCGACCACCAGGCTTGAGCACTCTTTTCCATTCAGCCAGGGCCTTCTTCGGATCTGGCAAAGTCCACAGGACATATCTGTTCACCACTGCATCAAACGATCCGCTATCAAAGGGCAGCCTTTCCCCGTCGCCCTGAACTAATTCCAACGAATTATGCAATGCCTTCGAATTTGCCATAGCCATCTTTAGCATACTTTCGGAAACATCAACTCCAGTAACATTGTGACCCAGATCTGAAAGAAGATTGGCCACGATTCCAGGGCCTGTTCCTACATCCAATATCTTGAGCTTCCCACAACCTAAAGCTTGGACGAAGATCTTCTGCCAGGCCACTCTATCTCTTTCAGAATAGATCACCTGTCGAACATTTTTGTCGTATTCCGTAGCTCGTCCATTCCAATGAGTCTTTATTTCTTCTTTCATAAGCCATCAACCTTAAAAAATTACATTGAAGGCGCATCTTGCCTTCAATACCGCATTAGACATCATCCTCAATTCTGGGATATACGAATGTGCCGTTTTTCTTTACATCAAAGTCTATGTGGCAGAACGTATCTACATATTCCTGATGAATTGCCTCAGGATCTATGTCCTTGAAGAGATCCGGATAAAATAGCTTGGCCAGGTAAGCAGTGCCTATGATGTTATTTCCTGCACCGCTGAGTATCCAGAAGCTCATGCAGTACACATTGTCATCTTTGATGGCATCGATGTTTGACAGCTCAGTGCGATTTGTGACCTGCTCATGGAATGCTGCCATTTTTGAAGGATCGTCGATGTCATAGCCGCTGTCCCAGCTTCCAACTCCCTTGAATATGTATTTTGGATTCTCTCTAATCACAAATTCAGGCTCTATATCAAGTATGGAGCCATATTTTGGATCTTCTGGGCCGATCTGCCGGTCGAGGATGTTCTTTCCTCCAGCCATCACCAGAACCTGACCGAGATTGCTGCCTGAAGCATAGCAGTAGTAGGGTGTATACTCAAAGAAGGCTGTAGGTCTTTCGTCATCGGGAATGGATGCAATTCTGCTCTTAAACAGATCATAATATTTGGAGTACCAATCTATAAATGTCTCAGCTTCTTGTTCTCGATCCAATATATAGCCATAGGTCCTTACATTCTTAATCAGGGTATCCTGTTCTCGCATGTTAAGGCAGATTATGGGAATGCCGTTGAGATTTTTCTCAAAAGCATGCTTCTGATCGAGGCCGCCCACCAAAGAACTGGCTCGTTCTAAATTTGTTTGCACTGCATCAGGATTCAGGCTGAGGATCTTCTCGAAGTCGCAGTCTTCTGGAGTGCTTCCAACAAATGGCAGTTCAGCGAATTTTGGGAAGAACGTCTTATGTGTGGTTCTGTTTGCGCCATAGGCTATCAGTATGTCTTCTGCACCCAAAATCCTGGTCATCTCAACCCCATTGTATCCCATATTTACCAGGCGTCTAATGGGCTTGTTTACTGTTACATTCTCGTCCAGCAAATCTATAAATGTGAGCTTCTCTTCCTTTCCGTTCAGTATCGCTTGAGCTTGCTCTACATCGGTACTGTCGATCTTGCCATCAAGGTTGGCATCAGCAAGCAAGGTTTTATCGTTTTTGCCGGCTATTATGTCTTCGATATATTGTATGTCCTCTTCGTTCAGATATTCATCCATATTGGCATTTCCATAGATTTCCAAAACAAAATCCGCAGCATGCACTGGTATTGATGCCAGCAGCATGCAAATCAATAACCAGCTAAGGTAGCCAGGTCTTTTCATGGAAATTCCCCATGGTGGAGAACTCTCGAGTTTGCTCGCCATGTTCTTTACTTGTTTTATCAATTATTAATAAGTCTTGTTATGACTTTGCTAATTATTACTACTACTTTTAAAATTTTATGGATAAGGGTGCGGATGCAACAGTATCGCTAAGAGGCCGCGCTCCGTTCGGGCCTTCTCGTTAACGCGTCCTTTCTCTTTCGCAATCCGTACTCTGCTATGGATCCCATCAGGAACCCCCCGGTGATCTCGCACAGTATCAGGCCCCACCACATGGCCTCCAGGTTCAATGTAGACGTGTACCAGAAGACTATGACCAGCAGGATGTTTCTGATTAATGTGGAATACATCGATCGATCCGCCATGTAGATGGCCTGGAGGAGAGAGGACGCCATGTTGATCCATCCATAGAACGGTATGAATATGCAGAACAGGCGGATGGTGTGAGCCATGCCTTCCCTGAGTTGCATGGCGCTGCCCGAGGATGTGAAGAGGATAGCAAACTGATTCGAGAATATGGCGACGAAGAGCGCAGCAGCAGTGGTGATAGATAGTGAGACGACGAGAGAGAAGGAATATGCCTCCCGGACCTTCTTTAAGTCGCCACTACCGTAGGCGGCGGCACATATCGGCACGAGCCCCCCTCCAAGTGCATGAGAGGGCAACAGGAGGAGGCTGACGTACTTCCATGTGGTATTGTAGAGCGCGACTCCCACTTCTCCTCCGCCAACGATGAGGAAATGGACCAGTCCGAGGTTGATGACCGACATTATGTTGAGCTCTATCATTTTCGGGACTCCAAGCCTCAGGAATTCCATTATCAGGGGCCTTTCAAATCTGAAAGCGGTAAAACTGGGATGGATATATGTCGAGCGCTCGATGAAGTACCAGTACACAGCCAGCAAGGCGGACAGAAATGTCGAGACCACGCTCGCCCATGAGAGACCTGCAATCCCCAGGCCGAAGGTGAAGGCGAATATCGGGTCGAGGACGAGGTTTAAGAAGACGCTGAGGATCAAGATAATCATAGATTTCTTGACTGCACCTTCGGCCCTCAGCAGGCCGGCGAATATGCTGTGGATGAAGAAAACGCTTCCCGACAGGAAGTACGGGTACGCGTAGGCGATCGATTCTGAATATGCGATCCCTCCACCTATCATCGATATGATGGGATTGCCGAAGAAAAGGAATAGTGGTGTCACGACAATAGAGATCGCGATTATGAATACGATGCCCTGGGAGGCGATCTTTTCTGCTATGTTCTTCTCCTTCGCGCCGATCCTCCTTGCGATCGAGATCGAAATTCCCAGGCCTAGCCCGTTTCCAATGCCGTTTAGAAGGAAGTAAAGGGAGGACACTATCCCTACAGCTGACAGTGCGTTTAATCCCAGGTTCGAGCACCAATATGTATCGACTATGCTATTGATCTGACCAACTGCAAGCGAAATGAGAAGGGGGCCAGTCATGGTGAACAGGGCCTTCCTGGGGTCCCCGAGCATCACCTTTACATCTTTAGTCATCTCTCCGGGCACGACGATCGCCAATCTTCTCTTGATTCAGAAATGGACCATCAATATCAGAAAAAATGTGATTCAGAGCGTCCTTTGATTCGTATCAAAAGGTCTCCATGACAAGAGTTGTGACGTAGATGGTCTCGTCAAACATGTCATCTATTTTTTTCGTCTCGTCCCGATGCCTCATTAGGAACATATACGTGCCTGCACAGTCAATGGGGATCGAGGCCTTGCCATCGACTATATCGACCATGGCATCCTTGTTCGCATCCCTGCAATATGCTTTGATCTTCGAGCCGTCAAGCTTCCTGCCTTCGTAGATGATCTTTATTTCAAGCCTGTCACCTACTTTTATGCTCCTTGTTTCTGGCAGTATCTCAAGGGTGCTGTGGGATACCGGGACAAACTTCCCATCGTTATTGGTAGATATGATCTTCTTGGCAATCAGATTGAAAGCACCGGAATAGGTGGCCCCCTTCATCTTGGACTTCGGGCACATCTCCCACTTGTTGTTGGCATCGTGGCACCAGACGGATGATGAATCTACGTAGAACGAATAATCGCCATCCTCAAACCTAGGGCAGGACAGCAGGTAGCCATCTTTTTCTTCGGTCTCATCGGCCTTTATATTCTTTCCGTCCGGCGCATAGACAATGGGGTTTACGTAGCTCTTCGGTGCGACACCATCGACCGACATGTTGTGTCCATATCGCAGGTGGCAGGATACAGTGCTTTCTGCGGATGAAGGAGTATCTATCCACATCTCATGACCATAGTACACCTTGCTCAATTGCTCCAACAATTTTCTATCCAATGTCCTGTTCAAATGGTCCATCAGCTCGTAGTCCATTTTGTAAAACTCCTTAGCATTTTAATTGCCTATTGATCTAGTAATATAAGTATTTTTTGTTACTATTACTTATTATTAGTATCACGAAAGGTTATCCTTTCTAATCCGGCTATGTCTGAATGGTTCAATTAGTGAAGCAAGAAAACCGGTCGAGGTTTTTACCCACCTCGACCTGGTTGTCAAATGCATCTTTGAGCCGTTCGATGCAATAACAAAGCTGCTTGAATATGCTGGCCGATCATTTCTCAGCGCAGATCATGAACGAATATGGCAAGAATGTCGTTCTCTCGTCATTCGCCACCTCAGATGAGCCGTGGTTAATCTCAGTATGGATGGCCTTCGCCCCCAGCTCTATCAGCGTGTTGATGTCCCACTGTGGCCTGCGCTCCTTGCTGAGCGGCAGGTTCCTGGCGATCTCCTTGATTATGTTGGTGTCAACGCCCATCAGGTTGGTATGAGATTTTATCCCATCTTTCATGGACTCGATCTCTGCATAATCTCTGTCGTGCAGGTGCAGATAGAAATTGCCGTCGAATATAATCATCCTGCCATCGGGCCTCAGCACCCTCAGCCATTCCTCGTAAGCCTTTCTCGGCCTCTCAAGATCCCAGATGAGGTTGCGCGAGAGTATCAGATCAAACGATTCGTCCGGAAAGTTCAGATTCTGTGCGTCCATTCGTATGAACGTGCCATTGACGTTGAACATCTCCGAATTGGACCTGGCCATCTCCAGCATAGCTTCTGTGTAATCCACCGCAGTCACATTGTGGCCTTCCATTCCCATCAGAATGGGAAAGAAGCCTGGACCGGTGCCGATATCAAGCACGTCGAGCGGCTTTCCATCTCCGGCGTATCTCTTGATCACCTTTAGATGTCTCTGTAGATCTCCCTTCTCCAGGTCATCAAGGATGGAGCGCGAATAGCCCTCTGCCCTCTGTGTCCAATAGTCCTTGATGTCCTCCAGATAATCCATCTTCTCGTCATTGTCTTTCTTTGGATGTAGCATTCATTGTCCCTCCAGTGGTGTTGCAGCACATTATGTTTCCGGTATTTTCATTTCGGCTCTGGATAAACCCACATCTCCGGATACTCATATCCCATGAACGTTTGCCAGTATTCATTGGCAATTACTTCTGGATCCAGATCGCTGAATAGCTCTGGTTGGAGAAGCTTGGCAAAATAACATCTTCCAATTATGTTTGATGGGGCAAAATTCATCTCCTTGACATAGATATAGACCCGACCATTTTTAACGGCATCGATTTCATCCCATCCCGGCCTATTTATGATTTCTGCAATGCTTGCCTTTGCCGTCTCCTCGCTCACCAGAGCAGTCTGAGCTTGGACCCTTCGAAAGATCACATCAATATCTTGTTGGAGCACCCATTCTGGGTCCACCTTGTATTCACCCCAGCTTCCCTGGCTATAGAGCTCTACACCGTCTATGATGTTTCGTCCACCACATTCGGCAGCTGCTTTGCCATCCCATTTATCTGATCCATATGTGGTCCAGTCGGCGCTTTCGATATAGAATGCAGGCATTTTTTCCGGATCCAAGTCTTTTGTTCTGTCCATTATTATATTGTCATACTTCTGGATCCAGTCTATGACTTTGCCAGCTTCACTCTCCTTTCGAAATAGTACTCCTAATGCTTTAATTCCTGGTATCACTCGTTTTGTATCTGGAACCCCTAGTTCCATAGTAACAACTGGAATTTCTCCTGGAAGTTTTTCAAGTTTTTCAGTCACGATCTTTTGGTAGTATTCATCTATAAAAACAACATCAGGATCGAGTTCTAAGATCTTTTCGTAATCCAAATCCTTTCCATATCCTACCTCTGGCAGATCCATCATGTCCCCTGCTTCTGCTATATTTGGCCTGCTCTCTTTAATTTCTGTGGTAATTCCGACTATCTTGTCTGTTGCTCCGATTGAGATCAGTGCTTCTTCTATGCAACCCATACGAGCAAGAACTATTCGCTCCAATGGCATATTGAGATTAACAACTCTATTGACATTGTCAATAATTGTAAGCTTCTTCTCCTCCCCACTTATAATCTGATTTATCTGAGCTAAGTCATCATCGTCAATCTTGCCGTCATAGTTGGCATCACTCAGATTGGTAGCAGTATTGGCTCCTTTGATTACTCCCTCGACGTATGCCAAATCCTTTTCATCTATTGTATCATCCATATTGGCATTGCCGAAAATCTTGAGAGTATAGCTTTCATCAGATCCAACAGCCAACGCACTTGCAGATGCGAACAACACAACCAGCATGATCTTCCATAGAGCTTTCACATTATCCCTCTTGCATAATACTATTACAGTTACTTGTATATTTTACTAAGCTCTATTCTTAATAAGTTATATCATTTTTGGATGAATGACTAATATAATAATATCTAATCATTCCTATAAGCAAAATTCGTGGCAAATTTCAGGAATGATTATTCTGATTTTCTTGCCATGTCTGCATAGGCTCTCAGTGACCTCAGATTTGTCATGAGATCTGAAAGACTGAACTCTTCTATCGATTGATTTTGCTTTTATTAGCACTAATAAGTATTATCATATTATTTATTGTTATTGAACCGAAATCCTTATTAATATTTGGTCTATATGAAGCAAAAAGTGGCACATAACAGACATTGAAAAATTCGTTGAAAAAGATTGACCAGACTGCATAAAAAGGTGGGGCCACAAAGCAAAGGAGAGGCAAAAGCCGGATATCAAAACCACGCATACGGATGAGGATATTATGAAAAAAAACAGACAATTGATGTATGGAGATCCGCAATCATGCAATTCAATTGGCAGGAGAGTTTCCATATTTGGACTCATGCTGGTCCTGTTCCTGGCCAGTCCCTTTGTGAACGCCTCCATTGCCGATGATGAAACGCTGACGGTAGCAACTAGTGGAGGGACAAAATCGCTAGACCCCACGGTATCCGGTTTAAGTCTGGATGTCGCTGAGACTCTTTTGAGAGTGGATTCAGATGGGCAGATATCGCCGTTGCTGGCCCAGTCATGGGATATATCTGAAGATGGCTTGACCTGGACATTCCATTTGAGGGAGGGTGTCCTCTTCCATGATAAAACTCCATTTAATGCAGAGGCTGCAAAGGCCAGTCTGGAGAGAACCTTCAGAAAGACAGCCGAATATTCATCTGTCAAGACATTTCCTGTGAAATCTGTTACTGCGACCGATGAGAATACTCTTGTAATAACCACCAGCCGGCAATTTGCCCCTCTGGCTGGATACCTGACGAGAGATGCGTCTGAGATTCTGGCAGTATCATCCTTCGATAGCAATGATGAGGTCGTGAAACCCATAGGAACTGGGCCCTTCAAGTTTGATTCCTGGGTGCCCAAGGAGAGCATAACTGGAGTCAGGTTTGATGATTATTGGGGATCCAAAGCCAAGGTAGAAAAGGTAGTATTTCAGGGCGTGCCTGAAGAAAAAACGAGAGAGAATATGTTGAAAGCTGGCGAGGCGGATATCATTTGCACATTATCTCCTGCTCTGGCTAAGGATTTAGCTGGTGATTTGGAATTTACAGTCTACAAACAAGAAGAGATGGGTCGGGTGCGTCATATATTGCTTAATGTTGCCAAGCCACCTCTTGATGATATACTGGTTCGCAAAGCAATAAGCATGGCAGTAGACCGTGATCTGATCTGTGAATCTCTTCTTGAAGGTGTAGATAAGCCAGCATCAGCTCCTTTCTCTTCTGGTCTCTATTGGTCAAACGAGAACCTCGAAACTCTTTCTTATGACCCCGATGAGTCTATGGTCCTTCTGGAGGAGGCTGGTTGGTCGGATAGCGATAACGATGGCATAAGGGACAAGGATGGAGAGAAGCTCAAACTGTCTCTGTTCACTTATCCGAGCAGGCCCGAGCTACCTTCCATAGCAGAGGCGCTGAAAGATCAACTCGGCAAGGTGGGAATCGATATAGAGATCACAATTCTGGATGATTCTGCTGCGAGGGAGCAGGCCAAAGGAGGGAATGTCGATATGTATCTGGTTTCAGTGAATACTCTATTGAACAGGGACCCAGACACATGGGCCAGCTACTTCACAACGGCATCCTACTACTACGACATAATGAACTATGCCCCTGATGACGTGACCAGTCTGATCCAAGAGGGAAGGGAGACGATGGACCTCGAAGCGAGGAAGAAGATCTACGACCAGCTTCAAGAGAGGATCCTCCAGGATATTCCTGTGGTTTACCTGAGCTACTATACCGGGATTTCTGCGACACGCTCAAACGTGAAGGGCTATGAGTTGAGCCTGATCGGGCAACATCATCTTGAGAATGCTTATAAGGAGTAAACAAATGCAAGGGCGAATCTCAATGCAAGTGATAGCGGCAATTATCCATCACTGCATGTGGTGGTTCGCCTCTGCGTCATATCGATATGAAATAAATGGGCAGAGATAAGGTATGTGGAAGCTCTTCTTCCGGCGATTGTTGGCGGCAGTTTTGACCTTATCCATACTTACTGTATTTGTTTTCGCCCTTCTCTATCTCTACCCAGGAGATCCCGCGGAGAGGATCCTTCAGGCAAGGATGAACGGGGAGCTTCCATCGTCCCGGGACATTGTGGACGAGCTTAAGAAGGAAATGGAGTTAGACGCACCCCCTTATCTGCTATACCTAAACTGGGCGAATGGAGTCTTGCATGGTGATCTGGGATACTCCTATGTAACGAGAAGGCCAGCTACAACCATTCTCAGCGAATCTTTCCAGGCCACCACTGAGCTTGTAATCATCTCTATGCTCATAGTTGTCTTCTTTGGGCTCTCCCTGGGTCTCCTAGCTGCCTGGAAAGAAGATTCCAATATCGATAATCTGCTCAGCTACTTAGCCATTCTGGGAATCTCAGTGCCTGGATACGTCACTGCATTTGTCTTTATCCTCGTATTTGCCGTCGGACTGCATTTGCTTCCCGTGGCCGGACGAAGTGGATTGCAGTCAATGCTCATGCCTTCGGCATCACTTTCACTCGGAGGAGTCGCGATGCTGATGCGCATGACTCGCTGTGATATTCTTGAGGAAATGAGACAGGACTATGTTCTGGCAGCTAGAGCGAAGGGCCTCGGGGAGGGACGTATACTTATTAAACATATATTCAGGAATTCGCTTCCGCCACTGGTTACCTATCTCGGACTGGAGCTAGGTGGTCTCTTCAGTGGAGCAATCATTGTCGAGAATATATTTGCCTGGCCTGGCATAGGCCAGCTCCTGGTGGATTCCGTACAATCTGGTGACATTCCAATGGTCCAGGCCTGCGTGTTGATAATCGGCGTGATCTTCATCTGCATAAATATCGTTGTTGATCTGCTCTATATCTACATCGATCCAAGAATTAAACCTGAAGGTGTTTTGTAGCATGTCCCATCGAGATCTCGATATCTTAAAAGAAAATATTCAGGGCAACAAGAAGATTCTTATGGGTTCTGGCATCATTGGAATTGTATTGCTCATAGCCATTTTAGCACCTCTGATCGCTCCTCATGATCCCGAGGCGATAGATCTGAATAACAGGATCGCTTCTTGGACTGCGGACTATCCTCTGGGGACGGATTACATGGGCAGATGTCTCCTCAGCATGCTTGTCTACGGGCTGAGGCTCTCTCTTATTATTGCCGCAATGGTTCTTTTTGCAAGGGTGACTCTGGGGACAACTCTCGGGCTCATAGCAGGATATTGCGGGGGCACCTCTGATCGGCTGATCTGCAGAATCATCGACTTTGAGCTTGTCTTTCCGGATATCGTACTCGCTCTAGTGTTGGTTGGAACTCTGGGCCCCGGGATACCGAACATGGTACTTGCGCTTTCCATTGTTGGTTGGTCGAAGTACGCCCGGATCATAAGGAGTACTGTGATCTCAGTTAAAGAGAAGGGTTTCGTTGAAAGCGCTCGCGCTTTGGGTGTGAGTGAGGGTTATATCATGAGAAAACATATACTGCCGAATTCCATTTCCCCTTTGATACCAATGGTCACCCTGGGATTGGGTGGTTTGCTTCTCAGCGTCAGTGGATTGAGTTTTATAGGGTTGGGCGTTGAGGCAGGAACGCCGGAGCTGGGGATGATGATCAAGAACGGATTTTCAGCCTTCCCTGGTCACCCCCATCTGGTGCTGGTGCCTTCTGCAGTTATTGTCATATGCGTGACAGGTTTTATGCTGATTGGTGATGGCATCAGGGATCTGTTGGACCCGAGAAAGGGCAATTCGTTCAATTCATTTTGATCATAGAAATCATCCCGCCTTGAACCTCGTTTCAGGAATCTGCTTTATGAACGGCTTGTTGGACAGCAGCAGCCATAAGACGAGACAGGTCAACCCGGTGAGGATGTTCATGGCCCCCAGGACCCTGATGGTATCGCTCCAGGGATAGGAGATGATGGTCATGCCGACGCTGCCCAGAAGGATGCCAAAGCAGCTCATGAGAGCGGCAGCCGAGCCTGTGTCCTCCTCCTGCTGCTCTAACATCAAGTTTGACCCTGGCGTGCGCACGCAGCTGCTCATGATCGTGGCCGGGAGAAGTACAATGGCGAATAGATGAGGGCTCCTGCCTCC
>JAJRAX010000223.1 GCA_028679775.1 Methanothrix sp.
GAAGAGCTGATCACAAACAGAGCTGCCGCAAAGGACATGATTCAGCAGATGCTCACAGATAGGCTCGCCAGATCTCACATCGTCGTTGTTGATACTGCAATCATCAACTTCGAGTTCTCCCCAGCCTTCAAGGATGCTATCGAAGCCAAGGTAACAGCTGAACAGCAGAAGCTGAAGGCCGAGAGGGACTTCCAGAGGACTCTCATCGAGGCCAACATGACCTACGTCAAGGCCGACGCCGAGGCCCGTGCTTTGGAGAGACAGAAGTCCGCACTCACGCCAGAACTCGTGGAGCTGAGACGCATTGATGCCCAGAGGGCTGCAATCGATAAGTGGGACGGCAGGCTTCCAACCGCAACGTCTGCAATGCCATTCATCGACATCACTCCCGCAAAGGAGACTGCAACCGTCTCCTGAAAATTTTTTTCTTCGCCGAATTAGTGAGGAACCAATAGTCACCTCATCCAGAGAATATGGGCCTCCTCGATTGGGATGAACGCCTCCGGGTGGTAGGGCACAATTCTTGGGGTGTAGTCTCCAGCAGGACGCTCTCCCGAGACCTTAACCTGGAATATAAAACCGTTTACCGCTGCCGCGATTGGCCCAAGTCGCGCCATCACATGCTTCTCGGCACCCTCCCTTGACTCTCCTCTCGACTCCTTTTTGGGCATGGGATCGGCATAAATCTCGACTCTGACATCATCAGGCAAAAGCTCGCCTAAATAAACCTCTGCGGTGAAGGTCCAGAGGTCCCCCTCCCGGCTTGTTGTGAGCCTTCCGAACCTCAGATCCTTCCAGCCATCGTTCAGCCTCTCCTGCCAGGCTGCCAGCTCATGAGCAAGCTTTGCTCCGTCTGCTGACCTCTTTCGGTAAGCAACAGCCGCCGGCTGGTAGATCCTCTCGACATACTCCTTCATCATCCTCTCGCTGCTGAATCTCGGAGTGAGCCGAATCATGCTGGACCTGACCATGGCAGTCCAGCCCTTTGGTATCCCTGCCTCATCCCTTTCGTAAAAGAGGGGTACGACCTTCTCCTCAAGCCGCCTGTAAAGCATTTCAGCCTCCTCCTCATCTCTCTTCGGCCCACAGTGCTCAAGGTCGTCGCCGATGCACCAACCGACCTCCGGCTCGTAGGCCTCATCCCACCAGCCGTCCAGATTGGAGAGATTGAGCCCTCCGTTGGCCAGAACCTTCATGCCGCTTGTTCCGCAGGCCTCATTGGGCCGGCGGGGCGTGTTGATCCAGACATCCACTCCAGGCTGCAGATGCTGGGCGAGGTCGATATCGTAGTCAGACAAAAAGACGGCTCGACCCGAGACCTCCGGCATGGATGCGAAGGCGGCCATCTTCTTTACCATCTCCTTTCCTACACCGTCTGCTGGATGGGCCTTGGCTGCCATGACAAGCTGAACGGGCCGTTGGCTGTTAGCAAGAATGGCAATCAGCCTTCGAGGATCTTTGAGCAGCAGATCGGTGCGTTTGTAGGCCGTTGCCCTGCGAGCAAAGCCCAGAGTGAGGATATTTGGACTCAAGACATGCCTGGCTATCTTCAGCTCTTCCGGACCGGCTCCTCTCTCTTTATGCTGCCGATAGTTTCTGCGGCGGACATACTCCACCAGGTCCCTGCGAGCTTCTGCTCTGAAACACCACAGCTCTTCGTCGCTCTTTGCTCTGATGCCCTCCTTCCAATAGTCTATCCCTTCAGGGCCGCAGCCTCCGGGGCAGGCGTCCGTCCAAAGCTTCTGAGCAGCAGGAGAGTCCCAGGTTGGGATATGAACCCCGTTTGTCACATAACCGACAGGCACCTCATCTTCAGGCCAGCGAGAAAATCGGGTCTGAAAGATCCTGCGGCTTATCCGCCCGTGAAGCCTGGAGACGCCATTGGCATGGCTGCATCCGCTCAGGGCCAGGTGAGCCATTGTAAAGAGTGAGCCGTCTTTATGCTGGCCGTTGCCGTTGCCTGCCATGCCAAGATTCATGAGATCCGAGTGGCTGAGGCCCAGAAGATCGGCATAAAACCTGGCATACTTCTCAACCAGGGAATGGCTGAAGCGATCGAATCCTGCCTCAACCGGCGTATGAGTAGTAAAGACATTCCCGGCCCGAGTAGCCCAGAGGGCAGCTTGCATAGACGAGCCGGTCTTCTTCATGAAGCTATAGGCCCTGGCCAGGACAACAAATGCAGCATGTCCCTCGTTCAGGTGACAGACATCTGGCTCCTGCCCCAAGGCCTCCAGCACCTTCCAGCCGCCGATTCCCAGGACGATCTCCTGAATCAGCCGCCTCTCCTGGCCGGGAGAATAGAGGTTGGCAGTAATGGCTCTATCCCAGGGGCTGTTCATTGGGTCGTTGCTATCGAGCAGATAGAGGTTCACCCTGCAGATATTGACCTGCCAGACTCGCAGGATGAGAGACCTTCCAGGAAGGTTGATCCTGACCCTCAACCTGGAGCCGTCTTTATCCTTTGCCGGGAGCATGGGCAACGTCTCAGGATCGTTATAGGGAAAGGCCTCAACCTGAGAGCCGTCCTGATTTAAAAGCTGTCGGAAGTATCCCTGCTGATAGAGCAGTCCGACTCCGGTTACGGGAAGACCCAGGTCACTGGCGGTCTTGAGGTGGTCGCCTGCCAGAATGCCGAGCCCTCCTGAGTATATGGGAAGAGCTTCTGAGAGGCCAAACTCCATGCTGAAGTAGGCAACAGATAGCTGTGGATCTTTTCCGAGCAGTCCAGGGTCCTCAATGAGCCTTGATCTCTTCTCCTGCCAGGAAGTGATCTCCTTTATCAGGCTTGAGTCGCGCGCTGCCTCCTCAAGCCTTGCCTGTGAGACGTTTTGCAGTATCAGGTATGGATTCTTTGTCTTCTCCCAGGCTTCTGGGTCGAGCATCTCCCAGATCTTGTCTGTAGTCTGCCGAACCGTCCAGCGCAGATCCAGTGCCAGGTCGGCAAGCCCCTCCAGGCCAGAAGGCAGGTTGAGGGTGGAATATCGTTTCATCTCGCTTTTATTGATTCGTATAGGAAATCAAACTTTCGTACCGACATGGTATTTGGCTACTGGATATCCCGAATAAGGTGAGCTTAAATACAAAAATAGCCTTGATACTTTTTGGATGGGGTGGATAATGGAAATCAATCCGTTGATGTTCTCTATGGCGATAGCAGTCATCATCTGTCTTTATCCCGTGATGGCACTCGGTTCTGCAGATATCGAGTCGGATGATGAAAGCTGGATAGTCTATGATGCAGGTGAAGACGCTTCACGACTGGTCGATGAAGGCCCGGCCGGATCGACGGGTGCTCTTCAGGATGCCGGCCTCCTGGCGATTATCGATTCATCAAGAAAGAAAACCAAGACCGATCTGGAGATGCCGTCTGGAAGCTATATGCGCCTCAGCCTGGTTCCAGGGGCAAGCGGTCAGTTGCAGCTCTTTTGCCTCTATCCTACCGGATCAGTGGAGATTGTACTTAACGCCGCCGTAAAGAAGGATCATAGCTACACGACATTGTACCAGGCAGGCCTTGAAGGCGACTATGAGCTATGGTTTACTGTTGGCACAGAGAAGAGCAATTCCGTCAAACTCAAAGTCCAGGAGGCCGATATGCTGAAAGACAGCACGTCTGCACTTAGCAGTGGCGCTGGTCCGTCGTCAAGGATCCGTGGCAGTGC
>JAJRAX010000369.1 GCA_028679775.1 Methanothrix sp.
TAACCTAAAAAATCCGTCTTTAAGCCCAGCGCCTCTACGCTCGAGGCGAATGTTTCCGAAAATATTTCACCTTTTATCTTGGTCTTTGCGCGTGACTGTTCGCGCTGTTTTTCCAATAGTTTTTCGAATGCACCCTTATCGATCTTTAAATTAAATTTTTCGGCCACATCTTCGAGCATATCGTAAGGCATGCCATAAGTATCGTAAAAATTAAACGCTGTTTGAGCAAGCTTATCGCTCGAAGAGCCCCTGCTGATATTTGCGAATGACTCTTCGACCTTCGGAAGCTGTGTCTGGATAACAGAGAAAAAACTCTCCTCCTCGCGCTTCACTACCTGGGCGATATCGTCTCTTTTTTGAACCAGATCCGGATACGCTTTACCCATTACTCCGGTAACGACGCTTACAAGTTTATACAAAAATGTTTCTTTAATGCCTACATCCTGGCCGTGAACCATTGCGCGTCTTATGAGCTTGCGGACAACATACCCGCGCTCCTCGTTAGACGGCATTACTCCGTCGGCAACACAGAAAGTCACAGCGCGAATGTGGTCAGCGATCGCGTTAACTTGCGCTCTTGCGTCTTGTTTTTTGTGCGCCGCCATCTTCCCGATCTCATTCACCAACGGCACGAATATATCGGTCTCGAAATTTGTCTTCACGCCCTGTATTACCGAAGCCAGACGCTCAAGCCCCATTCCCGTATCGATATTTTTAGCCGGAAGCGGTTTCAGGCTCCCATCGGGTTGCCTATCGTATTGAGTAAATACCATGTTCCAGACTTCAACGAACCTGCCACAGTTGCACGACGGATCGCAAACCGGCTCACCACAGCCCACGTCCTTGCCATAATCGTAGAATATTTCCGAGCATGGCCCGCACGGCCCATTCGGCCCTTTTGACGGCGCTTCAGACGGCCAGAAGTTGTCCTTCTCGCCGAAACGCATTATCTTCTTTTCAGAAATCTTTATTACATCCCTCCATATCGCGTACGCTTCCTCATCGTCCTTGTATACCGACGCCCACAATCTTTCCGGGTCGATCTTTAAAACTTTTGTAAAATATTCCCACGCCCACTGGATCGCTTCATTTTTAAAGTAGTCGCCGAAAGAGAAGTTCCCGAGCATCTCGAAAAATGTGTGGTGGCCGGACGTCTTGCCTACGTTGTCAAGATCCCCCGTGCGCA
>JAJRAX010000328.1 GCA_028679775.1 Methanothrix sp.
ATATTGACACCGGTTACCCGCAGAGGATTTCCCTTCCCGTCCTTCTCTACAACTTTTCCCCTCCCCAGGAGCCAGAGCCAGTTGCCCTCCTTGGCCCGGATACGGTACTCGATCTCGAGCTGTGACTGGTTCTTTTGGATCTGCTGTTCAAGAGAGGGAATGACCCGTTTCCGATCATCGGGATGCATCTGATTAATCCATGCATCATACGTGGCAGGGAATTCGCCAGGTTCGTACCCGAGCATGGTATAATACCGGTCGCTGAAGACCGTTTTTCCGGAGGGGAGATACCAGTCCCAGAAACCCGCATCTGCGCCCTCGAGTGACAGCCGGAGCCGTTGTTCGCTTTCTAAAAGTGCCTGCTCGGCTTCTTTCCGCTGCTGGATCGGGCGTGTAGTAATGACAATTCCATTCACTCCGGGGATATCCAGAAGGTTGGTCCCGATGGAATCCACCCAGATATATTCCCCGTCTGCCTTGCGGATCCTGAACTCCGTAGGCGTACCGGTATTGTTCCTGTCGATCACCGTCAGGAAATCTGTTTTCACCCGATCACGATCGTCCGGATGGATGTAGTCAATCGGAACCTTACCAATCAGGAACCCTCGTGGATATCCGAGAATTCTCTCTGATGAGTCCGATTCGTACAGGATCCGTCCGTCACGATCCAGGATCCGGATGATATCCGAGGAGTTCTGGATCAGGGCCCGGAACCGGATCTCGCTCATCCGGAGGGATTCTTCTGCCAGCCTGC
The DNA here is from genome assembly GCA_028679775.1 of Methanothrix sp. Classification (GTDB taxonomy): domain Archaea; phylum Halobacteriota; class Methanosarcinia; order Methanotrichales; family Methanotrichaceae; genus Methanothrix. The sequence continues at coordinate 755 of JAJRAX010000328.1, forward strand.
GCTTGGTGACATCCCGGTTGCTGCCGCGACGGCCGATGAACTCTCCTTGGCTGTTGTAGAGCGGCTGGCAGATGTGACCAAGCCAGACCGTATCCCCTCCTTTTGCAATGATCCGGAATTCAATACTCCCTTCTGCATCTTCATCGGTTAATCCGTGGCTGGTATGGGATGATACTTTTTCGCGATCATCCGGGTGGATGATCTTCGTCAGAAGATCCGGATCATGGTAAAATTCATCTGCTGAATAACCGGTGATCCTTTCGCACGAGGGGGATACATACTGGTATGTTCCATCCGGAAGAACCCAGTACTCCCAGTCGTAGGTATAATCGGCAACGGTCCGGAATTTGAGTTCGCTCTCCTGAAGTGCCAGTTCCATGTTCTTCCGCTCCGTGATGTCCATGGAAAGGACCTGAACCCCGCGGACAACCCCGTCAGGCCCCAGGATCCGCGTATAGACCGAGAGGTACCATCCATCGCCCGAAGGCAGGTGGAGATAGTCCTCATACTCCATCGGGTCTTCCGATGCAATGGATTTTTGTAAGCGATCGAGATAGATTTCCGCCGAATCGGCGAAAAGGTCGTTCATGCGCTTTCCGATGAAATCCTCAGCCGGCCCATTCAGGCGCTTCAGGCTGATCTCGTTGAGGAATAACAGGGTACCATCCGGAGCCCAGTATCCGACGCCGATACCGGCACCATTAAGGAGGGCGCGGAAACGCTCCTCGCTCTCGCGAAGTGCCTCCTCAGCCTGTTTCTTCGCGGTCACATCCTCATAAATTGCGACAATTTCGCCGGAGGGAAGCCGGTACACAAAGTTCTCCTTCCAGCCCGATATCCGGCTGTCCTTGTACAGTGAAACCGGGAACGATTCAGCGACTCCGGACTTTGCCACCCGTAAAAAGACATCGAATAGACCGAACTCACGGATCCCGGGAAATACCTCAAGGACACTCCGCCCGAGGATCTCACTTTTTCTGACGTTCTCGATCGTTTCGACCGCCCGGTTCACATCGCGGATCAGGAAATCCTTTCCATCAGGTGA
>JAJRAX010000224.1 GCA_028679775.1 Methanothrix sp.
AGGAAAAAATGACGGCGCGTACGAGCTACCTTGCAAGACTGATCCTTCGCTACTCCATCACTCTATTCATAATGATAACCCTGGTCTTCCTGATTCCCAGGATGATGCCAGGAGACCCATTCATCAGCTTGCTTGGTGAGGACGTCTACTACCGATCCCCTGAACTGGTATCAGCACTCAAAGCCGAGTATGGATTGGACAGGCCGCTGCCTGAACAGTATATCTCCTATCTTGATGGCCTTCTCAAGGGCGATCTAGGCTACTCCATTCATTGCTCTCAGCCGGTCTGGGATGTTATCGCCTACAAGATGAAATGGACAGTTGTGCTGCTGCTTCCATCAGCGGTCTTGGCAGCAATTCTTGGCATAGTATTGGGATCGATTTCAGGCTGGCAGCGCGGCCAAAGAACGGATACGAGCATCACCACGCTGTTCCTCTTCATCTACTCAATGCCCCACTACTGGCTGGCCATGTTCTTCGTGCTCATCTTCGCCTTCTACCTGGGGGTCTTTCCCTTAAGCGGCATCACCGGAGGCGGCCTCGTTGGATGGAGAAAGCTGCAAGATATCCTATGGCACATGGCTCTTCCAGTCACAGTGCTGACGCTATTTGGCGCCACATACAACTATTTCATCATGAGAGGCTCGGTTGTGCAGGCCTCAAGAGAGAGCTACGTGCTCACTGCACGGGCCAAGGGCCTCAGCGAGAGGGATGTATTATTCAAGCATGTGCTGAGAAATGCCATGCTTCCATTGGTCACAGTGATCGCTCTTGACTTCGGCTTCATGGTCTCCGGGGCCCTGCTTGTCGAGATTGTCTTCTCCTGGGGAGGAATGGGAACGCTGGTCTACGATGCTGTGCTGGCCCGTGACTATCCCCTGCTGCACGGCAGCTTCCTAGTGATCGCAGCCTTCGTGCTGGTAGCGAACTTCCTGGCGGACGTGATCTATGCGGTGATCGATCCGAGAATTAGAGGGGGTTGATACTATGCTAGATAAGTATTATGCATTTAATCCGACATCTACCAAAAGATTTATTACTAATAACAATAATACTAACAAATGTAGCATAAAAATAATTAAAATTTTGCAATATAAAAATTAAACAATATATGTTGAGTGGTGAGAATGATTCAAAAATTTGCGATAGGTATAATTTTAATAACTATGGCAGCTTCCGGTGCAGACTTCACTCTTGGCATCTATGGGAATGCAAACATGGATGATACAATAGACGAGCTAGATATAGCCTATGTAGATGACGTGATCCATGGAACAAAGCAAGCCACAAACTTGACAGATGCCAACTATGATGGCAAGACCGATGAAATTGATATAGCCCAAATTGAGCAGATCATAAATGGGACTGAAAAGGAGATCACGATTCTAGATTGGGCCAACAGGACGGTAACTGTAAAAGAACCAGTTAATAGCATTGTCGTTTGCGGAAGTGACCCTGCGGTGGCCCTGAGAATCCTTGGAGCCATGGACAAAGTGATTGGTGTCTCGGAATTCTCGCAGTCTACAAAGACATATTCCCAAGTATTCCTGCCTGAGTTCAAGAGTTTGCCTACTGTAGCAAACGGCGAAGTCGATTATGAGGCGGTAATCTCACTTAAGCCGGATGTTTTTATCAGCGATGTCTATGTTATTCCTGAAGGAGATGAAAAGAAGCTTCCAGGAATTTCCGTATTGAAATTCGATTTTTACCGTGCTCGGACCATATTCAATCAGATAATGACTCTTGGTTATGTCTTGGGAGTAGAAGAGAAAGCTCAGGAGTACATCGACTTCTGTGAACCTATCCTCAAAGATATAAAGGGAAAAACCGATGCTATTTCCTCCGATAAGAAGACAAGAGTCTACCTGGAAGCTCAGGGAGACTATGTAACTCATAGCAAGATGGGAGCATCAGGCTATCAGATCGAGCTGGCAGGCGGCAATAATCTGGCAGCCGATATGGCTAGCCGGGCCACAGGATCGTTAGAAGTTGATCCTGAATGGGTAATTAAAGAGAATCCAGATATCATAGTGAAGATGGCTGGCTGGAATAGGGATAACACCACGGCAGGCTATGAAACAAATGACTTTAAAAGCATGAAGGCCTTGAGAGATAGCATCCTTAATCGCTCGGAATTATCCAAGGTCAAAGCTATTGAGAATGGAAAAGTGGAGATTTTAGCATACGACATCACCTATAATCCAGACTACGTCATATCTGTGGCCTATATGGCGAAGTTGTTCTATCCAGAGTTATTCAGGGATCTGGATCCCGCAGCAATTCACCAAGAATATCTGAATACTTTCCATAAGAGCCTCGGTTGGGATGTCAAGAAGAATGGCGTATTTGTATACCCGCCTATCGCAGATTGATGCGATGCTAGTAGTAGATGTCGATAATTGGAGAAAGAACCGGATGGCGTTTTTCTCCACATTTTAAGGGGGATATAGATCATGAAAGTTGATTGGGCTGAAGAATGGACGCACCACAGGGAGAACTCTCCATGGGTGCAGAAGCTGAAAGAGAAAGGAATATCTAACGAAGACTTCTGGGACAGCTATAAATATGCAGATACTAGCGAGGAATATGATCGCCTTGTAGGATACCCGGGTCAGATCTTGGATAAGATAATCAGGTTTTTGAGCTCGGATTCTACCGTATTAGATATAGGTGCAGGTGCTGGAGCTTATGCCATTCCATTGGCAAAGGTTGCTAGTAGAGTCACTGTTGTAGAGCCATCTAAAGGTCAAAGCTCCAGGCTATTGAAGCGAGCCGAGAAGAATGGACTGGAAAACATCCAAGTAATCGATAAGCGATGGCAGGACG
>JAJRAX010000225.1 GCA_028679775.1 Methanothrix sp.
AAAGGAAGGGCAATTTGTCCTTCTTTCGGTAAGCCAGTGTCTGGCAGGTCGCGATCAACCTTCCATCTTCGCCTGTGACTGAGATCTGACAGGCGGAGATCTTTCGGGAGCGATTGATCTCGCGCCCTTCCGCCTGCAATATCTCGCCGGGAAGAGGCGCATTGATATAATTCATATTCACGCTTAATGCCACAGCCACCGTGCCATGCGAGTTGACAGTCAGCTCGAAGGTGGCATCCACCAGGGAGAAGATGGCAGCACCATGGATAGTGCCTAAGAGATTGTTCATTTTCTCGGAAGTCAACATCATGAGAATGGCGTGGCCCGCCTCAAGTTCTACAATCTCTATGCCGAAGATCTTGGCATAAGGCTCCTCACAAAATTGTTTCTCTAAAGCTTCTAGACATTGGTCCATAGTATGGTTCCTCAACCAAGGATCATTCTCGAAACGGTTATATTGGCTACGCTCGATCTAGGGACCTATGCCTTTCTCCCCAGGCAACAGGCAAGAGCCGGTCTCCATTGAGGTGAGCGGCCCTGCAGTGTCCATTGTCCTAACCCAGGGCGCTATCAATATCTGGTTTGGAAAAAAATTTGATAAATCAATTATCGCCAAGATTCTCTTGATTATCTCCAAGGTGGATGGAACTGCGGAGCATGAGAAGGAGGTCTTATGCCCTTTCGAGAAGATCAGCGAGTTTGAGAACAACGGCTACATCCTCACCTCCTACGCCCGCAAGAAAGAGAAGTACCGGGCCATATTTGTCGTTCCGTTCTCCAATTCCCGAGCACTGGAGATGTTCATGGAGTCCATCTCCCAGGAGACTGAGAAAGAGGATGTGAAGATCACCCTTTACTGGAGGGGTGGCAGAATCAGGATGAATCTGATAAAAGAGGAGCTGTCCAGGCTCAATTGCTTTGGCACACTAAATGTGATTTATAAGGATGAACTGATGGGGGCTGTTAGCAGGAGAGAGGAGCTATGAGATTTGCAAGCTGCACAGAAAAAATTGAGATATCAGGCATAAGGAAATGTTTTGAGGGAGCTGCCCCAGGGTCCGTTAATTTAGGGTTGGGCCAGCCGGACTTCGACACACCGGAGCATATCAAGAAGGCGGCAATTATTGCTATCGAAAAGGGACTGTGCGGCTATACACCCAACTGTGGCGTGCCACAGCTTCGCACTGCCATCGCGGAAAAGTTCTGCAACGAGAACCGGATCGATTGCACTCCGGAGGAGATTATGGTAACCAGCGGGGCCAGCGAGGCCCTCTTTCTGGTTATAGCCGCTCTGGTCGACCGGGGTGAGGAGGTTATGATAGGCGATCCGAGTTTCCTCTCCTATGCAGAGCTGACCCGACTGGTGGGGGGAAGGCCGGTGAGCGTCCCTCTTGATGATCATCTTCGTCTCGCTCCTGAGGATATTTCGGAGAAGATCACAGACAAGACCCGGCTCATAATAGTCAATTCGCCCTCCAATCCCACCGGTTCGGTGGCAACATCTCAGCAGATGCGCGCCATTGCACAGATCGCTGAAGATAAGGGCATCTGGGTGCTCTCCGATGAGGTCTATGAGCATTTCATCTACCAGGGAGCACATGTCAGCCCCGGCCAATTCTCAGACAACGTCATCACCGTGAATGCCGTCTCCAAGACCTATGCCATGACCGGCTGGAGGCTGGGCTATCTGGCAGCTAAAGGTGGCGCTCTCGAGCAACTGCTTAAGATTCACCAGTATGTTCAGGCATGCGCCAGTTCCATCTCTCAGGCCGCGGCTCTGGAGGCCATCACCGGGCCGCAGGAGTGCGTAGCCCAGATGAGGGACGAATTCAAAGCTCGCCGGGATCTGCTGGTAGCAGGCTTCCGGGAGATGGGGGTGGATATCATTGAGCCGGAAGGCGCTTTCTACCTCTTCCCTCGAGTGGGAGATGGCGATGCTGTGGCCTCCCGCCTGGGCAAAGCGGGTGTCATTGCCGTTCCAGGATCTGCTTTTGGGCAGGGCGGAAAAGAGCACATCAGAATCTCTTATGCAGCGGCGCGCTCTCAGCTTGAGGAAGCAATGCGTCGCATGAAAGACATCCTTTAAATAGGAGAGTTGCATTCGCCCTAAGGAGTGATGAAATGAAGGAGCAGGTTGAGGTTAGAGAGCTGAAAGAAGGAAGATACGTTATCATTGACGAAGAGCCATGCATTATCAAGAGCATATCCCATTCCAAGCCAGGCAAACATGGCAGTGCCAAGGCTAGAGTGGACGCGATAGGCATCTTCGACAACCAGAAGAAGTCCATCGTTCAGCCGGTTACCACCAAGATTTATGTGCCTACTGTAGAACGCAAGACCGGTCAGGTTCTCTCCATCAGCGACACCTCGGTGCAGCTCATGGATCTGGGTAGCTTCGCCACAGTCGATATTCCCATAACCGCGGATCAGAAGGAAAAGATCGAAGAAGGAAAAGAGGTTCCCTATCTCTTTGTCATGGGCAGGACCAAGCTGGACCTGCGCTAATAAATCCTTCTTAATCTATTTTCATGTTCCAAAGGTGCGGTTTTGCCGACGCCGATGCAAATTTGCTGGATGCGAACTACGTAGTGATGGGACTTCCCTTCGACGGCACAGCATCTTTTCGATCCGGTTCGCGGGACGGGCCGGATGCCATTCGTCTGGCCTCTTTTAACTTCGAGAGCTATGACTACCATTATGACCTGGACCTGGCCACTCTCGCTATCTGCGATCTAGGAAATATGGATCTAGGTGCAGATCCCGCTTATGCGGAAGAGACCATAAAGGAGGGCATTGCCCTGCTGCCCAAAGCTGCCGTCCCTATCTTTTTAGGCGGAGAGCATTCCATC
>JAJRAX010000226.1 GCA_028679775.1 Methanothrix sp.
CTACGGCGACCTGGATGGCCGAAAGACAGAGATCACCACAGGCAACGGCGGCACAACTCCCTACAGCCTGCTCTATGATGATCTGGTAGAGTCCACGGCGAACTACATCAAAGTTGGTGGGGTCAAGAAGACGGTTGTCTACACTGGCACGCCCGATCCAGGAGAGGCCAAGTTCGATAAGGCGACCGGAAAGGTATCATTCGCCACTGGGGAGTGGCCGACTGGGGCCGATCAGCTTGAGTTCCGGTACAGCTACAAGTCCCGCAAGATCACCGTAACGGATGAGGACGGCACATCGACAGTCTACAACAACCTCATGACCTTGACGCAGGCTCAGGCTCAGATGTACAACTCTTCGATTGCCACCTTCGATCCTGTCGTGGGTGCCACTCACCTGCCCGCACGAACACTGAACCTGGACGGCGATGTCGTATCGGTCAACATGGCAGGCGGCTCGGATGGCGATGAGATCACCATAGATGACTGGGAAGCGGCCTTTAACGCCCTCTATGAGTATCCGGATCTCGGAGACACCATCATACCCAGTACCATCTTCGTGACCCAGAATGAAGTCACACTCGGCCAGAAGGATATCGTGCCCCTCCTGGAGGCATTCCTGGTCAAGATGGCCAATGGCCGGGGCGCGTGCGGTAAGATGCCCTGCCAGGGGTTCGTGTCACTTTGCGATTCCGGGCAGACCATCCTATCAGCTCAGGAGATGGCGGACTTTGCAGAAGGCTATTCCACATTGTGGATGACGCTGATCGGCAACGGCTTGGATGGTGACGAGAAGAATCTGGCAGCCGCGAGAGCCGGGCAGGAGGCAGCCCTGGCACTGGGCACGTCGCCCGCCACAAGCTCCAATAGCCTCAAGGGCATAGACAGTTTGCTCTTCCAGTTCACCGAGACTCAGAGGGAGACGTTCACCTACGGTCAGGTCGAGGTTCTGATCAAGGACACCGGCATCCATCCCTATGTGGGCATAACCACAGACACGGACGACAACTTCAAGCGGACCGTGGATGTCAGGACGATTGCTGAAGTCATTGTCCTCGTGGATAATGTGATCAAGAAGTTCCTGAATGAACGCAGGACTCTGACGAACCTCACGAGGATGCAGGACTCAATCTATCTGCTGCTCGACAATCTGACAAACCAGGCCGTCCTGGATACTTTCGATATCGCAGTCACGCCGAATGCGAGCGACCATAATGCAGTCGACATAAGCCTAACGATTCAGCCGGTCGGCCACATAGAGAGAGTGTACACGTGGTTAGGAGTGGGTTATTATTCTGACACGGTGGCGGCTTAGGAGGTAAAAGAAAATGACAGATTCGAGAGGGTTTCATAAATACTCTGAATATATGGTCACTCCGGGAAAGGCGCTTTATGCCCTTTCCACCTTGGATGTCTTGATAGACGTGGCCGAGATGTACTTCAAGGCCCGCAGCATCAAGTGGGACAAGACGTTCACCAATGAGGATATGTACGGAAGCGGCACGCGAGATCCCTATGCCAGAGTCAGCCACGAGCACAAATACACCGGGACCCTGACATTCGCATCGTTCCTGGTAGATGGGTCGCCGGCGCTGACCACGCACGAGATGTTGGCCCTGACGAATGCCCTGACAGATCAGGAGGATGAAGGCGGGGCGGTGTATTTCGACGTGGTTATTCGTGAGGTTCCGGGCAAGCATCTGGAGGCCGCAAACTTCGGCGACGAGAGCACGGTCTCGACCCTTGGGTTCATTGAGGCTTTGCTGAATTGCAAAGTTGACAAATTCACAAGAGATTTTCCTGATAAGGGAAGTATTGTGACAAGTATCGATTTCGGGTTTAGTCGCAAAATACCGAAGTGATTTTTTAGCAAAATGCGAGATGGATTTAGAAAGATCCATCTCCTGGTATTTTATTAATTCTAGGATCGTTATTACCGAAATGCTTTCGTATCGCTTCATTGCAAGCTCTAGCAGCGCCTTCCTCGGTCAGATGTATGCCACAATAAACATCTATCCCGTGGACATATATTCGAACTTGCCATTTATTGCACCGCTTGTTGAAATGAACGCCCCAATATTTTGAGGTCGTGCCGCGTGGCTTCTTGCGGAACTTGTTTGAATACATCACCTTATCTGAATCAGTGATCGGATTATCACTATTTATCAAGGCATTGTTTGTTTTGGCAAACTCTCCAAAATACCGAATCGCTGCCTCATCATATGCTTTTGCGGCCTCATCAGGTGTGCTATAATCACCACATTCGATATGTACACCATCGACCATTATTTGAGCAATCCATCGCCCGTTGGCAGGATCTAACGTAATTCCTTTGAATCCATGATTTTTATTCTTAGTAGCAGATCGCTTTGCACAATTCGCAAGATTCTCTTGGTGGGTAGCAAGTCGCAAGTTGGATCTACGATTATCTAAGCCGTCGCCATTAATGTGGTCAACCTCAAGGCCCGTTAAATCAATCCCGCGATATTCAAAAACCTCTCGGTGCATAGGGGAGAGTGTATGCGACGTTCCATTGCGGACATTCCTTTTCGCATAATTCAGTTCTCTATACGCGCTTGTGTGCCAGTTGAATTGATTTAAATACTCAAAATCTTCGTCATCCACCAGGGCGACCTTGCCCTGAGTTAGCTTAATTTCCTTCATACAGCGTAATAGGACGTAATTGTATTTAACACTTATGCAAGTGAATTAAGCTTAAATACAATTGCATGATATTACGTCATATGGGTTATACCAACGTCAGGTTGAAGACAGAAACAAGAGATCGCTTGAAAAAGCATGGCTCAAAGGGAGAAAGTTATGATGACATTATCACCAGGTTAATAGATCATGCAGAAAAATTAGAAAAGCAACAATAATCAAATCAATTTGACGGGCTTTCTCATAAGCCCCATTCTGTTTTTATTTAGAAATTATTAAAAAGTAGGCGTCCTGCTCGCAGGCCGAAAGTTCGTTCGAACTTCAACCAGTGCAAAACTGGGCGGGCAGGCTCCTATTCAGAAGGAGCTAAATTATGGGAAATTACATTACGCGGAAGAAGACCCTCCGGGGCATCGGATATGAGCTTGAAGTCCCTCTCCCCCAGTACGGCAAGGATGTCGTGGTGCGCATTCATGCACTCTCCGATATGACGCTGGCCAGGATCGAGGAAAGGGCAGGGTACACCCTGGAGGAAGCTATCACGGCCCTCTATTCCCAGAATCTGACTGATGAAGAGATTAAGGCCCTCCAGGCCGCCCAGCCTTCGCAGGAGCTGACCAAGAAGCTGCTAAGTCTATTCTCAGGAGAGGAGATCGAAGCTCTCCGATCTGCCCAACCACCTGAGGAGCTGCTAAAGAAAGCATCGAGTTTGCTGTCTGCGGCAGAGATAGAAACCCTCCTGGCTCCCCAGCCCTCCCAGGAGACGATATTAAAGGCATCCGGAGCAATGACGCCCAAGCTCACGCTCTTCTTGGGAGAACTCGCCAAGGCTGGAATAATACCGGATCCTGATTGTGCATGCCATGGCAAAGGCTGCGATGAATGCAATACATCTCTTCTGGTCGAGGAGCTGCGTGGATTTTCTGTGCTGCAGATCGGCATGGCTATTATAGGGGC
>JAJRAX010000015.1 GCA_028679775.1 Methanothrix sp.
CCGCCAGGATCGGCAAGGAGGGCGAGAGACGGTCAGTGGATTCGATGCAGATGCCTGTAGAGAAATTCATGAGCTCACCCTTGTTCAGCGTAAAGCCGGATGATAGCGTAAGGAAAGCCACTGAGCTGATGCTCAAGCATAATGTGGGCCGAATCTCTGTCGTGGACGGAGAGAATCTGGTGGGAATCGTGGACAGGAACGATCTGATCAAAAGCTACCTTGGTGAGTGATGATGAGCAAAGGTCCAACAACCGGAAAAGAGGTAACCAGGATACCGCAAAAGAGCGATCGCATGCCTATAGCCCCCGGATCGGGGGAGAGGGCCCCGCTGCAATTTGATTCTCGAAACGCCAAACGGGCCAGCAATGTGGTGGGAGTGGCTTCACCTGATGTGGTAACCGTCCCGCCAACCACCACCATCATGGGTGCCATAAAGACCATGACCTTCTACGGCTTCTCGAGGCTGCCCATCGCTGATGCAGGCACCAGGAGGCTGATTGGCTTTGTAACATCTGTGGACGTGGTCGATTTCCTGGGCGGAGGGCTGCGGCACAACCTATTGGCAGAGAAATACGGTGGAAACATCTTCACAGCCATAAATGCCGATATCAGGGAGATCATGAGCACCAGCCTCACCTACGCCAGCGACAAAGCCTCCTTAAATGATGTCTTGAAGCTGATGTATGAGAAGAACGTTGGCGGTCTGCCTATTGTCGATGAGGATGTTCGTATCAAGGCCATAATTACTGAAGAGGATTTCGTGCGTTTATGCCGGGGCCTGGAGACCGGGCTCTCTGTAGAGTCATTCATGAGTCCCAATGTTGTTACGGCACCTGCTCAAACTACCATCGAGAAGATGACACGCATGATCATCCAGAAGGGCTTCCGTCGGATGCCTGTGGTGCAGGATGGCGTTCTTATGGGCATGGTCACGGCTTCAGACATCATGAAGTATCTGGGCAGCGGAGACGCTTTCCAAAAGGTGGTCACGGGCGACATCGGAGAGGTGATGAATCAGCCCATAAAGAGCCTGATCAAGAGGAGTCTCCTGTCTACTGAGAAGGTTGCAGACCTGGGCGTCGCTGCCAGGAAGATGATGGACAACGACATTGGTTCTCTGCCCGTTATGGACCGGGGATCTTTGGCCGGCATTCTGACTGAGAGAGACTACGTGAGGGCGTTGGCCGAGAACAGAGGAATTCTACAATGATCATAAAGAAAGTCAAAGATTATATGAGCGCTCCGATCTACGTCATTGAGCGAAACGAGCCCATTCAACGAGCCAGGAATCTGATGTTCAAGTACGGCATTGGAAGACTGCCTGTGCTTGATGGCGGAAAGCTTGTAGGCATCGTCACCAAGTACGATATCACCAACCGCCTCAATCAGGCTGCTCCGGAGTGGCGAAGAAGGCCCATCGACAAGGTTCCAATTCAGGTGGTCATGACGGAAAAGCCCATCACAATATTTCCCGATGCCACCATGCCTCAGGCTGCAGAGCTTCTCATAGAAAACGGCATCTCCGGACTGCCGGTAGAACGTGATGGAGAGATAGTGGGAATGGTTACCTCTCGAGATATGGTGAGGTACTTCTCTGAGCAGGATCTCAAGGCGACCGTAGGAGACCTGATGTCCAAAAATGTCCTCTCTGTGCATCGCCATCATACCATCGGCCACGTCCTGGATGAGATGAATGTGCAGGGGCAGAGTCGTGCCCTGGTTTATGAGGACAACTCCACGCCTGTCGGCATTGTGACCAGATCTGGACTCACATTCTCAGAGATCATGGGGCCGAAGGACGAGATGGAGACCAAGAACATCAAGATGACCCGAAAGGAGAGCACCGGCGGCAGAAAGCAGTATCGCTCTATCAAGCAGATGCCTTTTGTGGCTGAGGACATCATGACGTCGCCCATTCTCACCATCGGCTCAGAGGAGAAGGCCATACAAGCCAGCCGGACGCTGGTCGAGAAGAACATCATAGGCATGCCGGTCATGGACAAGGGAGAGGTTGTGGGTTACTTCTCAGCGGATGAGATCATTTCCGAGATTGGGAGGTGGAAATAAATGCAGGTTAAAGACATCATGAGCGAGCCGGTTACAATTGATAAATCGGAGAGGCTGGGCCATGCGCTGGATCTCATGGAGAAGAACGATCTGAGAAGGCTGCTGGTCACCAACAAGGACCGTCTGGGGGGCATAATCACCACCAGGCAGATTGCTCGCGTGCTCGGCGCCCGAAAGTCTCTGGGAATGCCGGCTTCATCTCTGCATGTGGCGTCTGCCACTTTGGATTCTCTGATCAAGGTCCTTCCGGATATGGAGTTAGAGGGTGCCATGGCGCTCCTGCAGAAGACCAGCGTTCTGGTGGCTATGGATGGAGACCGAGTCCTCGGCTGGGTCCGGCCCCGCGAGGTTCTGGCCGCAGTCAAGGTGACAGGCATGGCTGCTGATGCCATGAGAGTTCCACTCACAGCGAACCCGAACGACCGGCTGGTTCATGCCAGGCGTATGATGCTGGATCGAGATGTAGGCCGCCTGCCGGTGGTCGATGGTGGCCGGCTGGTGGGAATAATATCCGAAGGCGATGTGGCCAAGTCCTTGCGAGCGTTTAGGGATCTCAATGATACCGCCAGCAAGCAGTACGCTCGCATCTACAATATACTGGTCTCTGATGTCATGACTCACGACGTCAAGTACGTCTATGTTGACACTCCTCTTGAAGATGTCAAAAAGATCATTCTTGGCGAGAACAGGGGCGGCCTGCCAGTTCTCAACAAACGAGAGGAGGTTGTGGGCATGATCACCAGGCGGTCGATACTCGATTATCTGGTGAGGACCGGATGAATCTGGGCAGAGTTGCTCAGATTCTTGGAATAACGGAGAGCAGGCTGCAAGGCCTGCAAGAGACGATAATCAGAGAGTCCGCCTGGCCTGAGCCCCGTCTGCTCCGCTTCGAAAAGGAAGCGTCGGGGATCGAGGCCGGGACAGTTGTTTTTGAAAACGGCGAGATAGTCTTCGGCTACCCCAAGATTCGTCGTCCCCTCATGCTTGCCGCGGCCATAAAGCGGCACTTTTCTGGTCCTATAGCTGTTGAGGAGAAGATGAACGGGCACAATGTCCGCGTCTTGTCTGTGAACAGCGAGGTGGTAGCCTTGACCCGTGGCGGATTCGTCTGTCCCTATTCGACAGAGGTAGCGCGTCGGCTTGTTCCCGAAGAGCTCTTCATGAGGCATCCAGAGCTTGTTTTATGCGGGGAGATGGTGGGCCCGGAGAACCCTTATGTGGCCAAGGACATCTATCCAACTGACAGCATTGACTTCTATCTCTTCGATGTCGCCGAGAAGAACTGCCGGGGCACTTTTGGTGTTCACAGGACTCATGATCTGGCCGAGAAGTTTGGTTTGAAGGCGACGGCGTTTCTCGGCGAGTTTCATCGGGATGTGGCTTTTGAGAAGATCAAACAGATTGTGATTCGCCTGGGCCGGCAGGGGCGAGAGGGCGTGGTCTTGAAGGACCCGGACAACCTTGTATCTCCTCTAAAGTACACGAGTTCAGCCACAAATTGCAGTGACCTGGCTGTCGCCTTCGGCTACTACAATGATTATGCTCTGGACTTCTTCGTCTCCCGAGCTGTGCGAGAGGGCTTTCAGTCCGTAGAATGGGCTGAGTCGGAAGAGGAGAGGCGGAAGAGAGCTCAGCAGATCGGCGAGAGCATTCTCATGCCGTTGGTTGAGACCATCAAGAGAAAGCAGGCCGGGGAGAGCATAGTGCAGAGGGTGAGGATTCGGGTAAAAAGCCTTCAGACCGCAAGGGATTTCGAGTATCATCTGAGGCGAAGCGGAATTAGAGCCCTATTTGATCCTCCGATGCCGGATGACGACAGCTATCTGATAGGAATCACAAAGCTCGTCATGAGCACAAACGATAAAACCCAGGCGCTACTTGATGGTGAGATGTGGTGAAGGCCGAGCTTATGAGCGAGATTGCAGATATTGAGATGCAGGGACATCTCATAGACTCGCAGATGATGACCCGTGTTCTCGACAAGATCATGGACATGGGTGGCGAGTTCGAGATCAAGAACTTTCAGATAGGTCAGAAGAAGAACGACACCAGTTATGTGCAGATCACAGTAACCGGCGACGACTCCGCGCACCTGGACCGGATACTTCTGGAGCTGCATGCCCTTGGAGCGCAGCTGGTGCAGATGGATGATGTCAAGACAGGGGTCGCCCCTGGGGATATGGTCGTGCCTCGCGGATTTTACTCGACCACGAATCATCCTACCTACGTACGCTACAAGGGCTCCTGGGTAGAGGTCGAGCACAATCACATGGACTGTCTCGTAGTTCTCCGTGATGGCAGAGCCATATGCACGCCCATCGGCCACATCAAGAAGGGCGACTGCGTGGTCATAGGCACCTCCGGTGTCAAGGTTGTGCCGCCGGAGCGACCCCGCGAGAAGACGTTCTTCGGGTTCATGTCAAACGAGGTCAGCTCAGAGCGGCCCAGCGGCGAGCTGGTTAGACAACTGGCCAGCGAGATCGTGCGGACCAAGAATGCCGGCGGAAAGATCGCAGTGGTCTGCGGCCCGGCGCTGGTGCATACCGGGGCAGCTCCATCGCTTGCGAGGCTTATCCGGGAGGGCTACGTTGACGTTCTTCTTGCCGGAAATGCGGTCGCCGTGCATGACATCGAGCGGCAGCTTTTCGGCACGAGCCTTGGCATGAACTGCCAGGGAAATGCCATCTCCGGCGGGCACAGAAACCACCTCTATGCCATAAGCGAGATCATGGCCAGCGGCTCCATTAAAAACGCCATAGCTGAAGGAAAGCTCAAGGGCGGCATCATGTATGAGGCCACAGAGAAGGGCATCACATACATCCTGGCCGGATCAATTCGCGATGATGGGCCTCTGCCTGAGGTCATCACAGACACAGTGCGGGCCAAGGATGCGATGGACAAGGCTCTGCAGGGCGTGGGCATGACCATAATGCTTGGAACGATGCTTCACTCGATAGCTGTCGGTAACCTCTTGCCCTCTTTCGTCAAGACGATCTGCGTGGACATCAACCCGTCAACGGTGACAAAGCTCATGGACCGGGGATCGGCCCAGGCAATTGGGCTTGTGACTGACATCGGGATATTCCTGCCTCATCTGGTCGAAGAGATCGAGAAGCTGAAGAATGGGGCGAATGATTTGCCCTGTGAGGATCGCAAAACTTAAATTCGCGCGGGTCTGTGCTTTGCCTGATCCGCAGGCCGCCGTGGCTTAGCCCGGTTAAAGCGGCTGATTCGTAATCAGCAGTTCATGGGTTCGAATCCCATCGGCGGCTTTCTCATGCTTTTGTAGGACCAAGCACCGGTTCGATCTTCTTCAAATACCTCTCGAGCCTCTCCTCGCACTCCCTCCAAGTCACATCCACATTCAGGCCTCGCATGATCTCCTGCAGTTGCACCTTTACTTCATCCCAGGTGTACTTCTTCTCGGACGAGCAGAGTTCAGTCATGAGTGCGAGAGTTGGCACGAAGACCTTCTTGAACTCGGCGCGAATGAAGACCATGAATCTCTCAGCCGGATCTCGCAAGCGATATGATTCAAGCTCATCTAAAATCAGATATTGGGATTTGCATGGGTCCTGATATGGATCGACGATCTCTCTTCCAGTCGTCTCGCTGAGGTTCGAATAGGCCTCATGAAATATCTGATCTATGTACCTCCTGTTGTATGCCTCTTCGTTGATCTCTGCTATCAGGCTGTAGCCGACAATCCTGCATCGTAAGAGTTGTATTCTCGCCTCATCGGCAGGCAGGTTAACGTGGATCTTTGATATATATTCCAGAAGTTTTTCCAGCCGCTTATGAGGCTCGAATGTCACCGGCATATCTTCACACCCACCCAGATATTCTCATTATCAATCATTAACTG
Source organism: Methanothrix sp. (assembly GCA_028679775.1). Taxonomy (GTDB): domain Archaea; phylum Halobacteriota; class Methanosarcinia; order Methanotrichales; family Methanotrichaceae; genus Methanothrix. The sequence continues at coordinate 5,933 of JAJRAX010000015.1, forward strand.
CACTGTTTAAGGATCTCATGATAGATATCTCTTTCCGGTCCAGAAAATAGGCTAGAAAATGAAAAAGAAAAAAAGTGTGCAGCCAGGCCGTTCACTCTGCCCGCAGCGCCTCGATTGGATCGAGCTTGGCCGCCCGGTTGGCAGGATAGACCCCGGCAATGGTGGTTGTGACCACTCCGAAGAGCACACCAAGCACCAAGGACTGATAGGTTATGGCTGAGGGCAAAGATGCCAGTGATCCTATGAGGTAGGATACCGTTACCCCCAGCACAATTCCGATGACACTGGAAACCATCCCCAACACTCCGGCTTCCAGCAGGTACTGCATGCGAATGTCCCTTGTGGTAGCTCCAAGCGCCTTCATGACTCCGATCTCTCGAATTCTCTCTTTGACTGTGAGCATCATGACGTTAGCTATGCCGATCCCTCCGACGAGCAGGGATATGGCACCGATGCCCGCCAGGGCGTATTTGATCATCGATAAAACGCTCATGAGAGATGAGAGCATGTCGCGGGCCGTGGTGGCGTCATAGGCCTCATCCTTGTGATACCTCTTCAGATCGTTTTTGATCTTCTCAATGATGCTATCGACCTGCTCAGGATCGTAGACGGTCACCTGGAAGTTGCCATAGTAGTAGTTATCCTCGCCCTTCAACTCCTCCATGGCCTTGTGAGTTATGTACATCAGATTATCTTCATCGCTGCCAGGACCCCCGAACGATGTCTGCTCCGCTTCTTCCATTACTCCTACCACCTTGAAGTCCATGTAACGGTCCTCGTAGTACAGTCTGATCTTATTTCCCGGAGTGATTCTCATCCGGAATAGATCATTTGAGACGCCGTCTCCGATGACTATTGACTTGTAATCTGAGCCGGTTAGAAATCTGCCTTGAGCTACTTCGTCCTTGAGATCCTCCTCTTTATCCGGGTCAACCCCTGTGAGGCTTGCCGAAGAGTTGGTGTTTCTGAAGGCGACTACCACATTGGCCGAGCTTCTCGGAGCGACGTTCTTCACACCAACCACATTCTCCAGGACCTTGGTGTCCTTATCTGTGAACTTGGCAGGCTCAGCAGGATTTCGGTTGGCATTTTCGCTGCCAGGCCCGCCGAAATGAGCACTTCCCGGCATGACCTGAATCATGTCAAGGTCGAGGCTGGAGAACTGCGAGGAGACCCCGGAGTAAAGCCCCTCGCCTACCGAGAGCATGACCACTATGGCCATAACGCCTATGATGATGCCGAGGGAAGACATGAGCGTCTTGAAGCGGTCGGCCTTGAAGCCGACAGCAATAAACTCCAGGATGTCAGGAAGATTCATTTGCGACCTTCCCTAAGGTGTCCGATTTTCTTTTGGGGACTTGCTAATGCCGTTCTTGCCATTAAGTTTTCTTCTGCGGTACAGATATCCGGCAGCGATGAGCACGATCACTGCCGCGGCGCCAGCCGGCAGGAGATAGCTGCTCTGGCTGCTCTCTACCTTGGGCGGGGTATATTTGGTGACGTAGGCCTGAGAAGTGTGCCAGTTGTCGCCGTTTTTGAACTTGGCAACGAAGCTGAGGTTTGTCGAGTCACCGAGAGACTTTTTTGCGTCCTCCGATGCGATGCCAAAGCTGATGGTGAAAACCTCGTCCGGGTCCATGGTGCCGATGTAGTACTCATCGGGCGAGAAGACAATTCCTTCTGCGGAAGGCACAATTGTAACTGCATTGAGTGTGTTTTCTCTGGGGTTGGCCACATTGAGGTTGAAGGTTGTGGCATCGGTCTCAGCCCGGGCCATGCTCACCGCAGTATCATCTACTTTGAGTGGAATATTCCGGTTGATAGTGGTCATGTCGTAGCCGCCGGAGACCTTGAAATCAATGAGATGCGTCCCGCTGCTGATGTTGTTCGCCGCACGAACCTTGTAGTAGACGGTAATCTTATCGCTGGGCCCGATCATTCCGAGGTCACTGCTGTCATCTGTAAGCACTTGCAGTTCTGGCGTGCTAGCGAGAGAGGTCTTGTTGAGGGGTGTCGAAAGGAGGGTGCCTGTGGCAGAGCTGCCAGCTCCGGAATCCTTGCCTGCACCATAGGATGCTGCACCGTTTGTCAGCTCAATGGCCAGCATTGCCTCGTCTCCTGGCAGGAGAACCTCTGGGCTCATGGTGGCCTGTATGTTCACAGGCATGTGATACTCGTAAGATGATGCAATGCCTGCCGTGAGCAGGATTAGCAATAAAACTGAAATTAATTTCTTCATGATGCGTTCTCCAGAATGCGTCCGTCTCTGAGCCTGATGACGCGACTGCAGTTCTCTGTTATCTCTGGATTGTGGGTGACCATAATTATGGTTCTTCCCTCTTTGTACAAATTGCTCAGAATTTTCATAACCTCATTGCTATTTTTCAGATCCAGATTTCCTGTGGGCTCATCGGCAATTATTATTTTGGGATTATTGGCCAATGCTCTGGCAATGGCTACCCTCTGCCGCTCTCCTCCTGAGATGTTCTGGGGGCTGAAATTGATCCTGTGGGCGATGCCTACCGATTCCAGGAGCTTTAGAGCCCTCTCCTTTCGCTTCTCGCGTGTGACGCCGCTGAGCATCATGGGAACCTCCACATTTTTCAGCACGCTGATACGACCAATGAGGTTGAATGTCTGAAATATGAACCCCAGTTCCTCCCGTCTCACCCGTGCCAGCTCGTCATCCGATGTCTGGCTGATTTCCTGGCCCAGCAGGAGGAATTGACCGCTTGTGGGTCGGTCCAGGCAGCCCACTATATTCAATAGGGTTGATTTGCCGCTGCCTGAAGGGCCCATTAGTGCAATGAACTCTCCTTCTTCGATCTGTAAGTCTATGCCCTTGAGAACAGTAAACTCACTATCCCCTATCCGATAGGACTTATGGATGTCTTTTAGCTCTATCACTTTGGAAATGACATTCACCTTCGACTCACTACACGTAATATGACTATGCTCATTTGGTTCATCATTTGGGCTGATTTATCTCAAGTCTTGCTTTCGGCTTCTTAATAATTATTGTGCCGTCTCCAAGTTGGTCAATGGCAAGTCTATCACCTGCATTCAGGTCCAGCCTGAATCTAATGCCCAGAGGAAGTTGTACCCGCCCATTGGCATCCAATTCGGTAATGGTCATCCCAATCAACCTTGCGTCTGAGTATTGCCCATAGGATCGTCTTCCATTCTTTTCCAGATGGTCAAACCATGATTGTTCTGGGTCAAGACGAATCCCAGTCCTTTCAGCTCCATTCTAGCTTGCTGAGGGCTTATCCCACAAGCTTGGGCCACGCGTTTAAGCTCTCCGCGATCAAGGATCTGACCCCGTAAACATGGCTTATGTTTTAAATATTCACTGATTGGCTTCATGTTGCGATCCCCAATTCTTATCAGGTCCTTTGCCGAAATCAAACATCGTAAACCTCAATTGAACGATATATAAAAACTGAGGCGAACGAACGCAAAATTCTTAGAGATATGTCTCCGGAAATTCGAGCATAAAACGGTTCTATTTAGATTTTAAAGCCTTAAAAAGGTTCAAATCAGAATTTCGTCCTGGATATCTGATTAGATCCCAATATTTATCTGATCTCTCATAGTAATCTAACTAAGAACTACTATTTTAGGTTATAGAGGACTGCTGGTAGGGAGTGCCTTCTTTTCCCCGGCGGAATGCTCCGGCTCGTTCTTATCCTGATCTTCCAGGAAAAAACGCTCGACGTAGATGCAAAATCGAGGACTTTTGAGGAGGGCGGCAGGTTGAACCTGCCAGAATAATCCTCCTCGTACATGATGGAACTATTTGGGTCGCTATTTATGAAAAGGGAACGATCTAGTGGGCGGTATGTGTGAGAGCGTTATCGTTCGTTCGGTTCTAATTTCTTATATTATTAGGTATGACGATGCATCGGATTTATTCAGGAAAAATGACTCTGGAGTGGAGTGCTATATGCGTAAATTGAACTATTTAGCAGTGATGTTGATATTGGGCGGCATGATACTGCCCGTTTCATCACAGGAACCGGTATCGTTGACCGTTTATGTCCATGAGGGAAGTCTGGATGGTGCGTTGCTGTCGGATGTTACTGTCTCCGGGCAGGACGCAATCGGCAATCAGTTCGCCGAGACCACCAATTCCAGTGGAGTGGCAGTTGTGCAGGGCCTGCAGGGAACCTGGCAGTTTGCGTTCCATAAAGCGGGCTATGATCCCATATTTCTGAATTATAGTGTCACTTCGACCGATGAGGCTGCAGCATATCTGGAAAAGAACGAGACGAAGGACCTCATCACACTGACCATCTACGTTCATGATGGCGATCTATTCGGAGACCTCCTCTCAGATGTAGTGGTCAAGGGACATGATGGAAACGGCA
>JAJRAX010000227.1 GCA_028679775.1 Methanothrix sp.
CCGCACGATTGCGATGTACTCGTCGGCCTGAAGAGCATACTGATATCCCATCTGGTAAGGCTCGCCCTGCAGGACGACGATTGGCATAATGCCTGGCGGGGGTAGATAGGATTTTGATGATATGCCAACGAACGGATCAGAATCGTTTAATTGGTTACTGGATAGATATAAGGGATTTGTCCTATCCATCCCATCGGCGTTTGCGTGTCCTGCTAATGAACAGGATACGAGGATACAGAGCAGGACAAGAGCAGATTGAAGAGAGCGTTTCCGAGATTTTTGTCGGTACATGCTATGATGCAATGTTCTACCCTCAATAAAATTCTTTTGAGTGAGGATATACGATCTCTTGCATGAGAATTTGGCTAAGAGAACTTAAGACTAAAATGATCGCATAATGCCCTATAACGTCGGATCTCTGTCAGGGTGATGGAATCCTTTGCAGAACAGAGGCCTGCGCTGGAGCTACTGGTGGACGTTTGGTCAAGTTGGCTAGAGTTTTCAGCCTTATTCGTCATTCCAATGCCCAATTGAGGAATACATAAAATTAACGATTTCCGGACTCTACAGGACACTATGCAACTATTTTGAATAACTATTAATAGCAATAGTAATTATTTCAACTTGCAAACCTTAATATGAAGATAAGGAGAAATCGCGGTGTTGATAATGAGATATTTATTTGGATCAAATCTCAATAAACTCTCGGTCTTAATCCTAATCATGCTGGCCGCATGCCATCTTGCGTGCGCCGATGATTCGGTTTATTCTGTTGATCTGTCCGGCCAGTGGAATATGGTGGCTAACACGAATTTTAACTTCATTTTAGAACTGCAGCAAAGTGGCAGCCAGATCACAGGTACAATGACCCGCACCAATGGGGGCTCAGAGCCGATGGATGCCATCAGCGGCACTATATCTCCTGATGGAACAATTCAGTTCACCCGGGAACGCACCGGCCAGTGGACGCAGGCCTACATCGGCAAGGTGTCAGGATCGTCTATTGCTGGCAGCTTTAACCAGAACGGCCAGGGTCAATATACATGGAGCGCCAGCAAGAAGGCAAATAGCAGGCCACCTGAAATTAAGATCGTCAATGGTGATTCCGGACAAGAGTCAACTGATTATTCTGGGAATCTGTCCGGCCAGTGGAATATGGTGGCCAATACGGATTTTAACTTCATTTTAAACATGCAGCAAAGCGGCAGCCAGATCACAGGCACAATGACCAGCACTGGTGCGGCTTCCGAGCCGGTGGATGCCATCAGCGGCACTATATCTCCTGACGGAACAATTCAGTTCACCCGGGAACGCACCGGCCAGTGGACACAGGCATATACCGGCATGGTGTCAGGATCGTCTATTGATGGCAGCTTTAGCCAGAACGGCAAGGGTCAATATACATGGAGCGCCAGCAAGAAGGCCAATAGCAGGCCACCTGAAATTAAGATTGTCAATGGGGATTCAGGACAAGGGTCAACTGATCAGTCAACAGATACGACGACAAATATTCCAATTCCGGTTGCTAGTGGAGCAAGTGCCTTCAATGATGATCCCGCTGTATCTTCTTGGGGAATAAACCGTCTCGACGTCTTCGCAAGAGGAACGGATAGCACATTATGGCATAAATGGTGGGACGGATCTTCATGGAGCAACTGGGAGTCTTTAGGGGGAGCATTGTCATCGTCACCAAGTGCCGTCTCCTGGGGCTACAACCGCATCGATGTCTTTGCAAAGGGAACCGATAACGCCATAATGCACAAGTGGTGGGACGGATCTTCATGGAGTAGCTGGGAGTCTTTAGGAGGAACATGGACATCGGCACCAGCGGTCTCTTCCTGGGGCGAGAATCGGCTGGATGTATTTGTGAAGGGCACCGACAACGCTCTCTGGCACAAGTTGTGGGACGGATCTTCATGGAGCGACTGGGAGTCTTTAGCTGGACAATTGAAGTCGGCACCAGGTGCCGTCTCTTGGGGCTACAATCGCATCGATGTTTTTTTGATTGGCACCGATAAACGACTGTGGCATAAGTGGTGGGATGGATCTTCATGGAGCGACTGGGAGGTTCTATCGGATGAGATCTCCAACTCAGCAGCTACGGCACCAGCGGTCTCTTCCTGGGGCGAGAATCGGTTGGATGTATTTGTGAGGGGCGATGATAGCGGTCTATGGCATAAATGGTGGGACGGCAAAGTGTGGAAGCCTCAAAGTACCAAGGATAGCGACGGCTCGTTTGAATATAACATAGGTTACGGCGTGTTTGAAAAATTGGGTGGAATATGGTCATCATCGCCAGGTGCGGTCTCCTGGGGTTACGGCCGCATCGATGTCTTCATGAAGGGTCATGAGGATGGTGCCCTCTGGCACAAGTGGTGGGATGGCGCATCCTGGAATCAGTGGACGCTGGTGGGCTAGAGGCCAGTGGGAGGGTGATCTGCCCTCACAAAGATTTCCTGGAAGCATGATAATGCACGGCCTTGCGCTACGTCATCCGCAGTATTTGCACCCCGCCGTCATCTCACCGTTGCCCAGGTAGAGCACCTGGCTTTTGCTGCCGTAGCGAAAGACGGTGACGCCCTTGCATCCCAGGTCGTAGGCCATATTGAACACATTCAGCACATCGCTTGGTGTGGCGCTCTCCGGCAGGTTCACAGTCTTGGAAACAGCATTATCCGTGTACTTCTGAAAAGCAGCCTGGATACGGACGTGTTGCTCAGGCAGGATATCCAGAGCTGTGACGAACAGGTCTTTCAGATCCTGAGGCACGCCCGCCATATCCGCAGCCGTGCCCTTTCTGGCCAGCTCTGCTTTCAGCATTGGGCTGTAGATGCCGCGCGCCACTGCTGCCCGCTCAAAGAGAGGCGAGACCTCTAAAAAGCGCGCACCATCCAGCACCCGGCGCACAAAAGCCAGCGCAAAGAGTGGTTCAATGCCGCTGCTGGTCCCCGCGATGATGCTAATTGTGCCCGTAGGAGCAACTGTAGTCACTGTGGCGTTTCTCATTGCCGGCCAGCTCGCGAAGAGCGACTGCTCGAAGAGGGGAAACGAACCGCGCACGAGGCCAAGCTTACAGGACGCCCGGCGTGCCGCATCTGAGATGAATCTCATGATCTCCTCAGCGGCCTGCACGGCTTCAGGAGAGCCGTAAGATATGCCCCGCATGATAAGCATATCAGCAAACCCCATGACGCCGAGGCCAATCTTTCGCGAGAGAAGCGTCGTCTCCTCAATCACATTCAACGGATGGCGATTGACATCGATCGCATCATCGAGGAAACGCACGGCGAGTGAGACAAGCTCCTCCAGGCGGCGCCAGTCCATCTCGCCCTCCTTCACAAGCTTTGAGAGATTTATAGAGCCCAGGTTGCAGGACTCGTATGGAAGCAAGGGCTGCTCGCCGCAGGGGTTTGTGCTCTCAATGATGCCGGGCAGAGGGTGGAGGGCATTGATTCTGTCTATGAAGATCATGCCCGGATCGCCTCCCCGCCAGGCGCAGTTGGCGATCTCGCTCATGATCTCCTGGGCGTTGATTCGGCTCTGGGCGAGGCCTGTTCGCGGGTTGATCAGATCGATATCACGGCCCTGGCAGGCAGCGCGCATGAACTCGTCCGTCGCCGCTACTGATACATTGAAGTTCTCCAGTACACCCGGCCTCTGTTTTGCCCGGATGAACTCGATGATGTCGGGATGATCTACACGAAGAACGCCCATGTTCGCCCCACGACGACGACCGCCCTGCTTGATCACCTCGGTGGCTTTATCGAATATGCCCATGAAGGAGACCGGCCCTGAGGCCACGCCCCCTGTTGCCCGCACCACATCGCCTCTGGGCCGCAGCCTGGAGAAGGAGAATCCTGTGCCCCCTCCGCTCTGGTGAATGAGAGCCATGCTCTTCAAAGCCTCGAATATTCCGGGAAGCGAGTCCTCGATAGGCAGGACGAAGCAGGCGGATAGCTGTCCGAGCGGCAGGCCGGCGTTCATGAGCGTGGGGGAATTGGGCAAGAACTCGAGGCTCATCATTATCCTTAAAAATTTATCTCGCCAGACCTCTTTATCCTCACCATACCTGACCTCGGCATCTGAAACATGAGAGGCCACGCGCTCGAACATCTCCGCCGGTGTCTCACTAACCAGCCCGCTTCCATCGCGAGAGAGATACCGCTTCCGGAGGATTTCGACCGCATTGGCGGACAGCTTCAAGCCATCACCTTTTTCACACGCCTTCATCTCGCACCTCATTACCGATATTGTCCAGAATTGATTTAAGCATACATGTCCAATATTGATCCGTCTGACAGAACAAACCAGAACGAAAAAAGGCTTACGAATATCGTCTTATAACCTGCAAGAGGTCCACTAGAGATGAAAATTGCCATATCAGGAAAAGGCGGCGTGGGCAAGACCACACTGGCCGGCACCCTGGCCCGGCTCTTTGCCCGCGACGGCTACAACGTCCTGGCCATCGATGCCGATCCCAGCATGAATCTGGGCTCGGCCCTAGGAATCAAAGAACTGCCGAAGCCAGTCACCGAGCACAGAAAGCTGGTTGAGGAGAGAGCAGGCATGCCGGGTGGCATGTTCAAGATGAACCCCAAGGTCGACGACGTCGTTTCCATGTGCGGTTGCACCGGGCCAGATAACGTCAAGCTGGTTGTCATGGGCACCATCGACTCCGGAGGTTCAGGCTGCATGTGTCCGGCTAACGCCTTCGTAAAAGCGCTCATCAGGCACGTCATCGTCCGAGAGAAAGACCTGGTTATCCTGGACATGGAAGCGGGAATTGAGCACCTGGGCCGGGCCACTGCTCGCGGCGTCGATGCAATGATAGCCGTAGTGGAGCCTGGCATGAGGTCCATTGATACTGTAGAGAGGATAATGCATCTCGGAAAAGAGATAGGCATCACTAAGTTCTTCGCAGTCATCAATAAGGCCGACGACCCCGGGCCAGTGGCTGAGAAGCTGGACCAGATGGGCATACCGGTCTTGGGCACCATCCCCTTCGACCGATGCCTGGTGCAGGCGGACCTGGCAGGCAAGCCGCCGATAGACGCCAACTGCCCTGCGGTGGACTCCATCAGGGCCATCAAGAACAAATTGGAAGAGCTGTTCGGCGAGAAAAAAATATAAAAAGCAGTAAACAGCTAGAACGTCAGGCTGCCTGCTTTTAATCCCTCTTTTACCACAGTCCCGACGACCCGGCTTCCCGGCCCCATGATGCGACAGGCCTGGGCGACCTCTTCCTCGGCTACAACTACCACAAACCCCATTCCCATGTTGAAGGTGCGATACATCTCTGCCTCATCGACGTTGCCCAGCTCCTGAAGGAAACGGAAGATGGGCTGCGGCTCCAGGGGATCCGTAATCTCAAAGCCCAGGCTTGATATCCGGTGCAACTTGAGCAGCCCCGATCCGGTAATGTGAGCCAGACCATGCACATCGCACTCTCGCACCAGCTGCACGATCTCAGGATAGATGCGAGTAGGGATCAGCAGCTCTTCGCCGATGCTGTTCTTGCTGCCAGGCATGGCGTCAAAGTAGGTGTACTTGGACTCGGCGATGATGCGCCGGGCTAAAGTGTAGCCGTTGCTATGTAGCCCAGAACTGGGCACACCCACCAGCACATCGCCTTTTTGGATCTTCTCGCCAGTGACGACTTTGTCTTTGTCCACAATTCCTATGGCGGTCCCGGCCAGGTCAAATCCCCGGATGATCTCCGGAAGAGAAGCCGTCTCGCCGCCGACGATGGTCATGTTCGAGATCTCAGCGCCTCGGGCAAGGCCTATGGCAATCTGAGCCGCCCTCTCCGGGTCAACCTTTTCGACCGCCAGGTAATCCACGAATGCGATGGGCTCGGCTCCGATGGCATACAGGTCATTGACATTCATGGCTATACAGTCGATCCCTATCGTATCCCACTTAGAGATAGTGTTGGCGATGAGCACCTTGGAGCCGACTCCATCTGTCGTCATGGCTAGAGCGAAGCTGCCCATATCCAAAAGCCCTGCATAGTGGCCGATCTCAGTCAGAGGCGCTCCGAAGCCCTTCCTCTTGGTCGTCAGCACTGCCTTCATGGCATCGATAGACCGGTTCTCCTTGTGAATATCTACGCCAGCCTCTGCGTAGGTCAGCTTCCTCATGCCTCTCCCCCCAGCCCGAACTCGCGGTGCAACTCCCGTACCGCCTGCTCGGCATCCTTGGAGGCGACGACGAAAGAGATGTTGTGCTGGCCAGATGCTTGGCTGATCATGACAACATTGATCTTTGCAGCGCCCATTGCCTTGAAGACCCGCGCGGCAACGCCCGGAGTGCCTGCCATGCCAGCGCCCACAACTGCAACGGCACAGACATCGTGATCGTGCGAGATCTCCTTGACAAGGTCTCTTGGAAACTCCGCCCGAAGGGCATCTTCCGCCTTCTCAACCTGCCGCTCCTCGATAATGATGGAGATGTTGGCCTCGGAGGAACCCTGACTGATCATGACGATATTGACGCCAGCCTTGGCCAGAGCAGAAAAGGCCCGGGCAGCGACACCCAAGGTCCCGATCATCCCTGCTCCGGAGATATTGAGCAGAGCCACGTTTTTATGCAGCGTCACAGCCTTGATCACATCTGCCTTGGGCACATCATCATGCACGATCTGCGTCCCGGGAATATCCGGATCGAAGGTGCATTTGACACGCACAGGTATGCCCTTTCGAATGGCCGGCTCGATGGCACGTGGGTGCAGGACCTTGGCACCGAAGTTGGACAGCTCCATAGCCTCCCGGTAGGATATGGCGGGAATGGACTTGGCATTGGGTTCGATCTTGGGGTCTGTGGTCATTATGCCGTAAGTCTCCTTCCAGAACCAGATCTCGTCGGCATCTACCGCAGCTCCGATGAGCGACGCTGATAGATCCGAGCCGCCACGACCAAGCGTCGTAATGGTGCCCTTCTCGTCCTTAGCTATGAATCCGGTGACCACGGGAACGCCCTTGAGTGGCAAGAGCCTCTGGGGAATCTGACGATATGTCTTCTCCAGTGGCCGGCTGTCTCCGTAGTTGCTATCGGTGACGATTCCGGCCTCCGATCCGGTGAAATGCTGGGAGGACAGGCCCATGTCCCTCAAGACTCCGGAGAGAATTGGTGCAGCCAGTTGCTCGCCGTAGCTGGATATGTAATCGAGAGATCGTGCCGTGAGTTCACCCAGATAGCATATGCCGATGTAAGCCTTCTCGAGCTCGGAGAGCTTCTTGGATATTGTCTCGCTGACCTCTTTGGCGATTTGAGGATCCTTAATCCCATCGGCTATGGCCTGATTGTGCCTGTCCGTAATCTTCTCCATGAAGTCTATCACCTCGGAGACATTACCATCTTTGGCTGCCTTTCTGGCACAGGCCAACAAATCGTCAGTTACACCCTGCAGGGCAGAGGTGACCAGAACAATCTCATTGTCGCGGCTGAAATGTAAGACGAGATCTCCTACATGCCGCAGTCTGCTTCCGTCAGCTACGGAAACACCACCGAACTTCATTACCAAGCGCGCCATCGTAAAAACCGTTGCTCTGCTCGCCTCGCATCGATTTAAGCTTTATCCATAATTATAATTTCTCAAACAAACACACATCCTTTGAAGGCCGAAGGCTTAAATAGATTGAATCAGAGGAGTCTCGGTCCTAATCGGGACTGTAATCTTTATCTTAAACTTCGCGAGGCGTATTATGGGCAAGAGGAAGAAGATAGCTGAACGCGTAACGACTCTGATGGACAAGCCTGAGATGATCAGGAACATCGGAATCGTGGCACATATCGATCACGGCAAGACAACCCTTTCTGATAACCTCCTGGGCGGCGCAGGCATGATCTCCATGGACCTGGCAGGCAAGCAGTTGTTCATGGATTTCGATCCACTGGAGCAGGCCCGTGGAATTACCATCGATGCGGCTAACGTATCCATGGTCCACGAGGTGGACGGCAAAGAATATCTGATCAATATGATCGATACTCCAGGCCACGTAGATTTCGGCGGCGACGTCACCCGTGCCATGAGAGCAGTGGACGGCGCAGTGGTTGTAGTGGATGCGGTAGAGGGCGCCATGCCCCAGACAGAGACCGTGCTGAGGCAGGCTCTGAAGGAGGGCGTTCGGCCAGTCCTTTTCGTCAATAAAGTAGACCGCATGATCAATGAGCTGAAAGTTGAGAAGAAAGACATGGCCGCACGTCTCGGCAAGGTCATTGACAATGTCAACAAGCTCATACAGGGAATGGACGAAGAGAAATATAAGGCAGGCTGGAAGCTGGATGCAGCCAAAGGAAATATCGCCTTTGGATCGGCCCTCTACAACTGGGCCATCAGCGTGCCCCAGATGAAGAAGACGGGCATCGGCTTCGAGCAGGTCGTAGATTACTGCCGGGCTGGAAAGATGAAGGAGCTAGCCGAGAAGGTTCCACTTTACATAGCTGTAAACGATATGGTCGTCAAATTCCTGCCGAGCCCAATCGATGCCCAGAAGGAGAGAGTCAAGGTCATCTGGCACGGCAACTGGGACAGCCCCGTCGGAAAAGCCATGGCGACCTGCGATCCCAAGGGACCGGTTGCGTTCATGATCAATAAGGTGAAGATCGACCCCCACGCAGGTGAAGTTGCCACAGGAAGGCTCTTCGCAGGAACACTCCGTCGCGGCATGGAGCTTTACGTGTCCGGCGTAGTTGATACCAACCGCATTCAGCAAACGGGCATAGTCATGGGTGCTGAAAGGGTCGAGGTAGAAGAGATACCCGCCGGAAACATCGCTGCCGTCACGGGTCTCCGAGATGCCATAGTGGGCTCCACCATCTCCAGTGAAGAGGGCATGACCCCCTTCGAGCAGATCAAGCACGTCTCAGAGCCGGTTATGACTGTAGCCGTTGAGGCCAAGAACACCCGCGACTTGCCCAAGGTCGTTGAGGTTCTGAGACAGATAGCCAAAGAGGACCCAACTCTGCAGGTTACCATCAACGAGGAGACTGGCGAGCATCTCATGGCAGGCATGGGCGAGCTGCATCTGGATGTTACAGTCACCAGGCTGCAACGCGATCGCGGAGTAGAGCTGAAGACATCGCCACCAATCGTCGTCTATCGCGAGTCCATCGGCGGCAGAGCTGGACCTGTGGAAGGAAAGTCACCCAACCATCACAACCGCTTCTACATCGAGTTTGAGCCCCTGGAGCAGGGTGTGATCGACTCCCTGAAAGAGGGCAAGATCAGCATGAAGATGGAAGAGGTTGAGCGCAGGAAGCTTCTCATCGAGAAGGGCATGGATAAGGATGAGGCCAGGAACATTGTAGGCTACTTCGGCACAAACGTCCTGCTCAACATGACCAAGGGTATTCAGTACCTGAGAGAGACCATGGAGCTCATCTTAGAAGGCTTCGAGGAGGCCCTGAAGAACGGCCCCATATGCAGGGAACCGGCGCAGGGCATAAAGGCCAAGCTCGTAGATGTAAAGCTGCACGAGGATGCAGTTCACCGCGGCCCGGCCCAGGTCATCCCAGCAGTCAGACAAGCAGTGCAGGCAGGAATACTCATGGCCGACCCGGTCCTGCTCGAGCCCTTCCAGAATGTCTATATACAGGTGCCTCAGGATCAAATGCGTGGAGCCATGTCTGAGATCCAGGGAAGGAGAGGCGTCATCCTGAACATGGACAGCCAGGGCGATATGATCATACTCAAGTCCAAGATGCCTGTGGCCCAGATGTTCGGATTCTCCGGGGCCATAAGGTCAGCCACGGAAGGCAGAGCACTCTGGTCCTCGGAGTTCGCCGGGTTTGAGCCGCTACCTGCTAACCTGCTGTTGGATACAGTCAAGCAGATCAGGACCAGGAAGGGCTTGAAGCCAGAGATGCCCAAACCATCCGATTACCTGAAGGTCGTTTGAGCACGACCTTCGAAAAGATTAAACACAAAGGCAGTAATACTGAAAAATATGGATAGTGCCAGTTGGAGGAGATAAATTATGGCAGATGCAAAGCCACATCTCAATCTAGCATTTATTGGACATGTCGACCACGGCAAGTCGACTACCGTAGGCAGATTGATGTTCGAGACGGGAGCAGTAGATGCTCACGTCATTGATGAGTACAAGAAAGAAGCCGCATCCAAGGGAAAGGCAACCTTCGAATTCGCCTGGGTTATGGACAGCCTGAAAGAAGAGCGCGAGAGAGGCGTTACAATCGATATCGCCCATCACCGCTTCGATACCGCTAAGTTCTACTTTACCGTAGTGGACTGCCCAGGTCACAGGGATTTCGTTAAGAACATGATCACCGGCGCCAGCCAAGCTGATGCCGCCGTGCTGATCGTAGCCGTCCCCGATGGCGTTATGGCTCAGACCAAGGAGCACGTCTTCCTATCCAGGACCCTTGGAGTCAACCAGCTAATCGTGGCCATGAACAAGATCGATGCCACCACCCCGCCCTTCGATGAGAAGAGATTCAACGAGGTCAAGGAAGAGGTAGGCAAGCTGCTTAAGATGGTTGGATACAAGCTGGATGAGATTCCATTCGTGCCCGTATCCGGCCTGATGGGAGACAACCTGGCCAAGCCCAGTGAGAACATAAAGTGGTACAAGGGCCCAACCCTTCTGGATGCCTTGAACAACCTCAAGGTGCCAGCAAAGCCCACAAACCTGCCGCTCCGCGTCCCGGTACAGGATGTCTACACCATCTCTGGCGTGGGCACAGTGCCCGTAGGCCGTGTTGAGACAGGCGTCATGAAAAAGAACGACAAGATCATCTTCCAGCCCGCCAATGTGGCTGGTGAGGTCAAGTCCATTGAGATGCATCACGAGGAAGTTCCTGAGGCATTCCCCGGCGACAACATCGGATGGAACGTGCGCGGTGTCTCCAAGAAAGACATTCGCCGCGGCGACGTCTGCGGATCGGTAGAGAAGCCCCCAAGCGTAGCTAAGGAGTTCAAGGCTCAGATCGTAGTGTTGCAGCATCCAAGCGCCATATCAGCCGGATACACACCAGTGTTCCACTGCCATACGGCGCAGATCGCCTGCACCCTCACTGCCATTCTGGCCAAGCTTGACCCGAGATCCGGAGCTGTCAAGGAAGAGAACCCCGCCTTCATCAAGGCCGGAGATGCGGCCATCATCATGGTCACTCCCTCCAAGCCTATGGTCATTGAGCCAGTGAAGGAGATCCCCCAGTTGGGAAGGTTCGCCATTCGAGATATGGGCACGACCGTAGCCGCCGGCATGTGCATTAGCGTGGTCCCACGCTAAATCCATTTTTTTGGTGTAAAACATGCAGAAGGCAAGAATTCGACTTTCCGGCACCAACCCCTTGATGCTGGACGATATTTGCAGTCAGGTCAAGGGGATTGCACAGAGAACAGGAGTTCACATGGCGGGACCCATTCCGCTGCCCACCAAGAAGATGGTGGTTCCCTGCAGGAAGAGTCCTGATGGCGAGGGAACAGCCACCTGGGACCACTGGGAGATGAGAGTGCATAAGAGGCTCATCGACTTGGATGCCGACGAGCGTGCTCTACGTCAGCTCATGAGAATCCAGGTTCCAAAGAACGTGAACATTGAGATTGTGCTGGAAAGCTAAATCGCTAGGTATGGGCTGCTTCGTGGGTTGAAGAGCCCGCCAACCTATCATTTTAATAAACAGGGACTCGTAGTATAGTCTGGATAGAATAGAGGCCTCCGGAGCCTCGGGCCCGGGTTCGAATCCCGGCGGGTCCGTTCCTCTTTTCTGCAATCATTTTGAGTTATGCGGAGGTCTTAACCCTGTGCAACTCTATCGAGCCCGTCTCAGAGATCTCTTTTGCCGCTAAGATCTGCTGTTCTCCGATCTTCTTGAGTATAATGGTTCCATCTCCCAACTGATCCACGGCGATCTTGTCTCCAGCAAGCAGATGAAGTCCGTATCTGATGGCGAGAGGAAGCTCTATCCTGCCGTTATCATCAATATTGGTCATCAAATCAATCACCTGTGACCACCCTTCACCTCAGTTTATAAAAGACTTATTTTGAGATGAGGTTCATATGAGAGCTAGCAATCAGCGACAAGCGATATATTAGTGCCAAAATCAAGCCGCAATCGCAATTGGCGCCATTTCGCCTGCCATAATTTCAACTCATTGCCCAAGGAACCCCCATCCTTTAGGGTGATCTCGCTAACTCCGCAGAGATGAGATCCGAACCTCTGCATCGCGGACCTGATGTAAGTTTGGGCAAATGAAACGGAAACCGAAAATTCCCGCAAAACGTTCCCCGATGCCAGAGGGCTATGACAGCGCAAAAACGAAGAAGCAGCAGGGAAGCCCCGCACATCAGGGCGCGAGAGGAGTTCACTCATGGCGAACATCTCCTGCGAACCACAGAGGCGCAGAGACAATAGAAAGCACGAATTTACCAAGATTAACAGCTAGGAGCCGAGAGATTCGATCCTCAGCAGTCTATGCCATCGCAACCCGATTGGATCTTCTCTTCAGCAGGACTTTCCCGGAACTTGATTGTCTTCTCCACCTCGAATGTTCCAGTGAAGGACTCATGGACCTTGATGTCCTTGAAAAACATCTTGTGCATCCGGGCGTCCGTCTGCCAGGTTCCATTGAAGGAATTCTTGGTTTGCATGCCTACTGTGTGCACGGGGCTTGCCTTTAGCAACTCTATAACCTTCTTGGGATCGGTTATGTAAGAGGCAGGATTGGTTGAGGCGAAGTAGCTGCTGTCTACCCTCTCCATCTCTGTCACAGAGAATGTCTCGGTTATCTCAGCACCTATCCCGCCCCAGAAGGCCTTGGAATGGATGTACTTCATTCCTACCATGGGAGTTTTGCCGGAGTAGGTGAGCTTATTGCTCTCCCAGAGGTTTAATGGCACGGTTGAGCCGTTCTCATTACCAGGTAGCTTGGCCGCCCTCTGTGCCTCTACGGTTCCAGAGTCCATTTCGAGGTCGCCGTCACCGTACATGAAATTGCTGTACTCTAAGGCGATCTCTCGATCATTTACCGAGACGCCCACCTCAAAGGTGCCCGTCCCAGCTACCTTCAGCATGTTGCAGAAATCTCCGTCCTGCATCGGCTCGGTGATTGCCGGCGTGGCTGATGCCGATCCAAACCAGAGAAGAGACATGAGCAACATTGCTACGGCTATTCCCAACGTCTTTCTACCCCTTTATTATCATCTACTGAGATCTTCTAGCTAAAAAAGCTATTGTTGCGCGAGAGGACACATGGCCCGGCAAAAGATTCATCTCATACCATTATCCACCCATAAAGCCAAGATGAAAAGAGATCTCGCTGTGGTCATGGATGTGGCAGGAACCATATTGAGGATGTATCGGGTGGCCAAGGATATTGAGAAGGGCATTATATTAGAGAGGGTGGTCACCTGGCAACTTATCATGGAAAAGAGGGGGAGAGCATTGGTTGTCCCTCAGATAGATCCCGATGAGCTCTTGTCCAGTCAAGCTGACGATACCCTGGGAACACTATTGTCCGGTCGCGAGGATATGCTGGAGGTTAGCTGCTCGAGCAGTCCGTTCTCCAAGGAGATTGCCATAAGAATCGTTGGCCGTTCACGGGTCACTATTCGCGATCTCATGGATGTTCATTTAAGGGTAAAGGCCAAGTGTCCTGATAATTATCATACTGCGGGCATGATTGTTGATGAGGATCGACAGGAGGTCGTATTTGCAGTTGGTACTGGAGGCGCTCCGTTTCCCGGAATGAAGGACGTCCTGATAGATCTCGACCACCTTGGTGCAGATGTCTATGTGGCATCAGGAGACAGCATGAGAAGCCTATCTCATCTTGCGGATTTGGGCATAGACCTGTCACGAGTCCACCCAGTCTCCAGCCCATCCAGAAAAAGAGAGATAATCGAAGATCTGAAGAGCCGATACCTGCGGGTGGTAATGGTAGGCGACGGCCTAAATGATCTATATGCGTTGGAGGCAGCTGACCTGGGGATACTGACCGTCCAGCAGGACACTCGCCCCTCGCCAAATCTCCTTTCGGCAGCCGATCAGATCATTAATAACATATTGGAACTGCCTAAAATTCTAGCAAAAGACGGTTAAATTATTTTTTTATTTATTTTATAATTTATGATCGTTTGGAACTCAAAAGCACCCATTGAATTGGCACATGAATCGTTCTGACGTCAGTCGAATATCTGCCAATCGGATAATTCTTCGAAAAGTATATATACCTGGATTGAGAATGGTTAACGGATAACATTTTAAATTTGCTTTGGAACAGGACCATATTGGAATATACTAGGAGTAGCACACAAATGTTCGAAGAGCTTTTGGAACTATATAAGACTAAGGCAGAAGAGATTGAGAGAAGCAAGAAAGAAACGCAAGCTATGATATTATTGGTTTCCGCTATGGAGAAGATCTCCCAAGAGGCAAATTCCAGACAGAGCGATGTAGAATTGATAGGCAGATTGATAGACCAAGTTGATCGATTATCCAAAGAAGTGTCCGATCTAAAGAGCCAGATTCGTGCTCGACAGGTGCGATCCGCCCCCGTCCAAGAGGCAAGTTCCGGAGACGGAAAAGCCCTAGATAACCATGCTCGATCACTCATTGATATCATGGAAGAAAGACCAGGAAGATATACAACTAGCGAACTCGTGGATATGCTGGGCTTGAATAAGACAACAGTAATAAGCGTAATGAAGCGAGCCCATGAAATCGATCCGATACATGTCAAGATGACTCAGGGAAAGAGGCGCAAGCTTTACCTGTCTTATGCTGCGGAGGACGAAGCGCAAAAGACAGAAGCATCACCGGGATCCAGTGAATCGGACCGGGTGAAGCTAGAGCTGATGGCAATGACCTAGATGATAAGATAATACACACAATTCAAAATTTCACAATTAGTTTGAACGTTGCATTGCCGTTTGTCTTCCGGCTGTTCTGGCCAGACACCCGGCATTCTCCTCAGACAGATGGAGAAATAAAATTATTCATATTATTTTATATTTAATTGCCGATCGCGAAAACATAATTAACTTAAGTGAAAATTCGAGAATAGCCAAATACTCAGGAATGACAATATTGTCAATTTCAGACAATCCTTTGCAGCCAGAGTAATATTTAAGTTTCTGATGCAAAATATAAAAAAGCAAACGAAGAAAGGCCGAACGGCGATCACCTCTTCCGCTTTCTCATATACAAGTATCCGCATGCGACGATTATGATGATGAGCACAGCCAAGACCGGCAGCAGCAAAGATGACGCAGCCGCCTTGACGACAACTGGAATTTTCAAGCTCTCGGAGACCACCGAATCGCCATTGACATCGGTATACTTGATCTCGCTATTGATGCCATATTCTTTGGGAGTGGCATCGGAGTCAACGTCGATCCAGAAGATGACAGTCCGATCTTCACCAGGGCCTAGCGTTCCGATGAACGCCTGATCATCTGTAGAGGAGAATGGCTTGAATATGGAAAGCCTGGCAACGGCATCTTTGATCGGGTCCTCTCCGATATTCCTGTAGGTGACTTTGATTTGTCCCTTATCCTGACCTGCTGTGAGGACACCTGTTGAATTAGTGATCAAGAAGTCCGCCTGCTTCTTGACGGTAACAATGACTGGGACAGTCTGATTGGCCTTCTGATAGACGTAGGATACCTGATAATTGGCCAGAGTCGGCGAGCTTCCGCTGGTAACGAGCTTGGAGGCCTGCACCCGGACGTTATCCTGATAATCATAAGACAGGCTCAGATTGAGTTGATACGCCCCAGCGGCAGCGTGCTCTCCGATCTTTATGCTGAATATCAATGGCGACTTGGTCTTATCCCCGGACTTCAAAGATTGCACAATCTGATCTCCAGACTTTATCTCGATCTGAGGGTCGCGAGAGGCGAGAGTAGCAGTGATTGCCAATGCTGTTGGCTTCTTGTACTCCTCTTCCAGCTCGGCGGCTGCCAGGGCATACTCTTTGGGATCTTGGGGAATCTGGTCCTCCTTGAATCCCAGTATCCGTCCGTAGTTGGTCAGATCCACATAGAGAGTGACTGTGTCACCTCGCTCAAATTCATCCGTCCCGGAAACGCTGGCCGAGATATCCGGGCCGCCGTACATGCTGTAATAGTTGTCTCCCCCCAATTCCAGGGGCACATAGGTGTTTTGAGCCGGAGCTGTGGCAACAAGAGCCAACAGGCAAAGGCCAAGCAGAGCTGCAATAGGTCTCATCAATCATACTCCCCTTGCTATCAGCTTGAGGGCTTTCTTCAACTCGTATTTGGCATTTTCAACTACCGCACGTCGTATCTCCATGCGGTACATGAGCACCACGAAGACGGTGAAGGTCGTGAGAAGTGCAAATATTATTGCTAAGACTGTAATGATTCCGAAGTTGTTGGTGATCAGGAAGGGCGAAGATATCAAGGCTGCAAACCCAAATATCGTTGTGAGCCCTGATGCAATGAGGGCTGAGCCGATGCGTCTTGCCGTGATCTTGAGGGCCTCCAACGGCTGTCCGATTTTGGACAGCTCCTCATAGAAGCGCTCCATCATCAATATGGCATATTCCGATCCCACACCCAAGATGAGGGCGCCCAATGTCGCAGTGAGGGGCGTGTATTTCATGTCGGCAACATACATCACACCACCCATCCAGCCTATCACCACAAGCATGGGCAGAACCGGTAGCAGCGCTTTAATGAGATCACGGTAGATCAGCAGCAGGACGATAAAGATGAGCAGCAATCCAAGTAACGTCATCTCAGTTCTGCCGGTGGTCAAGGCAGAGATGACCGTAGTCATCACCACAGCGTCACCAGTCTCTCGCACTGAGACTCCTGGCGGCGGCTCGTGCCAGATAATATCTTTGTCAATCTCCGTTATGAGGCGTTCTGTCCCCTCCGCGCCCAGGTTGGTCAGCTCTTTGTTAACATCCAGCTTGATCAAAGCAGTATCATGCCCATCCAGTTGCCGGGATAAAGTTGTTGCTGGAATGGTGGCTATCAGCCTTCGAATCTCGGTTTGATCTTCGGGTATTTCTCCGCCGTTGGCCTGCTTGACGGTAGCGGCAATGCTGTCATAGCCATACACCTGGTCCCTTGAGCCCTTCAAATAGATGCAAAACTCATCCATCCATTTTAGGACGTCAGGATCGGTGATATCATCTGCCTGAATGATGAGATCAAGAGTGTCCGTCCCACCGAAAATGTCACTCATGTGCCTGAAATCGATGAGCGGAGGCAGGTCCTGAGGTACATAATTCTTGAAGTCCGTGTCAACCTGGACCATGGTGTCGGCATAGATGCCAGCCAATGAGAGGAATAATGCCACGGCCAGCACCAGACGCCATCTTTCAATGCAGATGTCAGAGACCCTCCCTATGATTATACCAATGGCATTATCTTTGGGCACATTGGCCATCATGTCTTGAGCATTCGTTTCCTTAGCCGACGAACTCCTTCTCCCGATTAAATAGAGCAGAGTGACTCCCACAAAAAGCGCAGATAAATAGCAGAGGAACAGCCCAATCAGGCACAAGAGCCCGAAATCCCTGGTCATGGGCACAGATGAGGTGAGAAGGGAGACAAAACCCATAGCAGTTATGATCAGTGCGATCATCACCGGCAGGGAGACGTGCCCTACTGTCTCTATCACTGCCTGGACTGGGGACTTGCATTTGATAAACTCCTCATCTATTCTGTTGTGGAACTGGATGGCATAGTCTATGCCAATGCCTATCAGCACCGGAAAGGCAGACATTGATACCATGGTAAATGGGATATGCAGAAATCCCATGGCGCCGAAGGTCCAGATTATGCCCAGGAAGACAATAGGTATGGGAAGAAGCGACCACTTGACGTGGTTGAAGGAGATCAGCA
>JAJRAX010000228.1 GCA_028679775.1 Methanothrix sp.
CAAACGGTGCATCGCTCCGGCTCAAACTCGACCGCAAGATCGACGTCCGTCCAGACGTCACCATAATTGGCTTCGCCAATGGCCGTCCTGCTCACCACATCGTTTACCGGCAGAACGATATCACTATCATGCCGGGCAATCTCCTCGAAGATGGTCTTGCTGATGACGGGAATTGGCACAGCCCAAGAACAGATGCACTCCGGGCCTGCTGATGTGACAAAGCCGCCCATGTACTCCGGAGTCATCCGATGCATATCTGCAAAGCCTGAGAGGTTTGGCCTCTCTTTGCTGCTCCTGGTACCAGTGCCAAGAACATACCCTTCCGCCCCATTCATGAGAATGCGCGTTCCGATACCAATGCTCTCCAGCAGAGGATCGTTCTTCAGAGGATTGATCTGGCCGCAGCCTGAGAACGTGGCCTCCCGACAGTCGGGACGAAAGCCGCTGCTGTGAAATATGGTATTGACGGGCTCGTGTCCGGCGTTGACAAAGGCCGAGTAGTTCTTGAAGGCATGACGTGAGCCGAAGAGCCTGGCATGGGGCATCTCGTCCAATCCCAACTCTGTCTGGATGGTGCGTCCCTCGTCCGTTTCCACATCGACCTGAACATCCTTTCGTTCCACCAGATCGCGGAAGAGGTGGCCACCCCCGTAGTTTGGCCGGCTCCTGCTGTGGGCCGTCCCAAAAACTACCAGGTCCAGGACGCCGAGATTCTCATTGGGGCAGGGACCGACCATCGCGGCTACCCCGTTGATCCAGGCTTTCCTTGCTCTGAGAAACGATCCCTGCGAGGCCACTGGAAAAGATAAAACCGCATAGGTTCCACTCATCAGCGCCCGGGTGGCAGTTGTGACGACGTCCACTTTGGAAAGCTCCTCAGCGTGTCCACCCTGGACCATGCGGGAGACCTCCTCTGCAGTCATGATCACGGCGTTTCCGTGCTCTACCTTCGCTCTTATCTCAGAAAAAGATCCAACCATGCAGCACACCACCCTGGCATCAGTCACCGGCGTCCATCAATGGTATCAATCACTGATATTTATTCAATTACAATTGGATTATATAAAGAAACCCCTTTCGCTGAACACGGCGACCATTAGCACTATTGTAGAATATTCTTTTTGCGTTATCCATTTTGAGAAAATAAAGCCAATTGACTGGAAACTGCTTTATACCGATCGTTCTGTCAAATGGGCGAAGCCGATACTAGGTGATCGCATTTGAAGAACCTTATAATTATAGCAATCCTGGCGGCAGTGGTAGTGATGTCGCTTGGCTGCCTCTCGGGCCCGGAGAAGGAGGGAGCCGTCTCCAATGAGACTGGCAAGGATAACGTCTCCGTCGAGGAGCAGACGGCTGGCAAGATCACAACGCTTGCCATCGGCTACCAGCCCAGCACCCATCAGATTGCAGAGATGGTAGCGTCAGACAAGGGCTGGTGGAAGGATGACCTGAAGCCCTTCGGAATAACCGATATCAAGGAATTTGAGTTCCCTACAGGAGTCCCTGAGATGCAGGCTATGGTTGCCGGAGAACTGGACGTGGCTTACGTGGGAACAGCGCCGCCCATTTCGGCCATTTCAGCAGGACTACCTGCCAAGATCGTGGCTGCAGTCAACATCAACGGCTCCAATCTGGTCCTGGGCCTGGATAAAGCCTACAACGGACCGGCCTCTCTGGTTGGCCTGTCCATCGGCACCTTCCCACCCGGATCCATTCAGGACACAGTCATGAAGAAGTGGCTCAAAGACAACGGAGTGGATACCTCCAAGGTGGACATCAAGGCCATGGATCCCGGACCGGCTACAAGCGCTCTGTCCGCCGGAAAGATTGACGGAGTCTTCCTGCCTCACCCGTCCCCCTCCATAATTGAGATGAAGGGCAAGGGCAAGATGGTTGTGGCCTCTGGCGAGATGTGGCCGAACCATGCCTGCTGTAGCCTGGTAGTCACAGATAAGCTCATCAAAGAAGCCCCTGAGCTGGTGGAGCAGATCATCAAGACCCACATCAAGGCTACCGAGTACATCAATGCCCATCCTGAGGAGGCCGCAGAGATCTATGCGAGGAAGACCAAGTCCAACCTCACTGAGGTCGAGCATTCAATCCATAACTGGGATGGCAAGTGGATCAGCGATCCGACTCTTCAGGTACCTTCCACTGTAGGATATGCTAAAGTAGACTACGAGATGGGCTACACCAAACGGGAGCTGACCGAGAAGGACCTGTTCGATACCAGCCTCTATGAGAAGGTGAAGGGCGCTGAGTAAAGACAAAGAGAAAGCCAAACAGGGTCGGAGCGCTCTATTAGATCAGAGCGTCTCTGCCCTTTCCATTTTGGGATTGATAGTCGTCTGGCAGGCCGCGGCCGTTGTGGTCAATGACCAATTGACCCTTCCGAGCTTTGTTCAGGTAGTTGCAGCCTTCTTGGATAACTGGTGGTCGATTCTCACAGAGGATCTGCCTGTCAGCTCTCTGCATTTTGGGATAGGCATCGTCGGAGGCCTTTTGGTTGCCTTGCCGACGGGAATCATCATGGGGTGGTTCAAGATCGCTGATCGCATCATGGACCCGATTGTAGAGATACTGCGGCCCATTCCGCCACTGGCCTGGATTCCGTTTGCCATCATTTGGTTTGGCATAACCGATAGCGCTGCGGGGTTCATAATATTCATGGGTGCGGTCTTTCCAATTTTGATCAACACCTACGTGGGCTTTAAAGGCCTGCCGCGGGTTTATGTGGAGTCTGCCAAAGTTTTAGGCGCGACCAAAGACATCGATCTGATCAGGTATGTCGCTATACCCCAAGCTCTGCCCTCCATCGCTGCTGGCATCAGGATTGCTATGGGCATCGCCTGGATGTGTCTGGTGGCCGCGGAGATGTTCGGAGTGAGCAAGAATGGCCTTGGCTTCAAGATCTGGGATTCCTACGGCCACTACCGGATGGATGAGGTCTTCATGTACATGATTGTGTTAGGCCTCTTGGGTCTTGCCATAGACCGCACATTCCGATATGTGGTTGAAGAGAGGATGCTCAAGTGGCAGGTGGGGCTTAACCAGTA
>JAJRAX010000229.1 GCA_028679775.1 Methanothrix sp.
TACGTTGTTGCACAATCCAAGTTCGACTTTGCGGGGTACATTGTACAGGCAACTGACTTGTATTCACGACCAAGCGAGTCTGAAGGTTAACGGTTAGGCAGAAATAGGCATGAAATTAGATATAGTTGATCTAGGCGGAGCGAAAGTAATGAAAGGGGTACGATTCATCTCATCCCCTGAAGGAGATGGGTCTTCTCTACTCCTTTACCCCAACGTTATAAGCCATAGATACCAACGATACCTTCGAAGGCATATGTAATGTAAAACCAACGGCTCTGATCTCCAACATCGCCAACCCCACCATTGAGCATGAGGCCAAATGGCCCTAGCCCAATTAAATCCAAATTTTTCGCGTTCTCATCGAAAAGAATAATAACCTATTGGCGAGCTATTGACCATAAAATGATTCGAATCATATCCCTGGACATGGACGGCACCCTGGTCAAATCCAGGTTTGTGGACAAGGTCTGGATGGAAGGGATGCCCATGCTCTACGCTGAGAAGACTGGCATCGACTTCTCAGCCGCTAAGGAGTACGTTGTCGGTGAGTACATGAAGATCGGCAGCGACCACCTGGAGTGGTATGACCTTTTGTACTGGATCAACAAATTCGGCCTGGATATCGGAAAACATGAGATCCTCCAGATGTACGAGGACGAGATTGAGACCTATCCTGAGGTGCAGGAAGTGCTCGACCGACTGAGCGAGAACTACGATCTGGTTGTCACATCCAACGCTGCCCGCGAGTTCATGGACATTGAGCTGGATGGGCTGTCCGACTACTTCCGCGAGACCTTCTCAGCCACATCAGACTTCAGGGAGGTCAAGAAATCGCCTCTGATCTACGGAGCAGTCTGCGCCCACATGAATGCCAGGCCCTTTGAGGTCCTGCACATCGGAGACCACTATCACTACGATTATGAATCGCCCCTAGAAGCGGGCCTAGATGCCCTCTTCCTGGACCGCAAGGGAGAACGCTCTGGCCTTGAGGTAGTAGGCGATCTGAGAGAGGCCGTTGAGCTTATCGACGGCTTCATGTAACAAGAAAAACGTTTACAGGAGGATACCGATAATACGTGAAGAAAGATACAAGGTTGATACTGGCCCTGGATGTAACCTCCAAAGAACATGCCCTCACCCTCGTCAAAGAGCTTCAAGGCTACTTCGATGCCGTCAAGATCGGCTATCCACTCATCCTTTCCGCAGGCCTGGATGTTGTAAAGGAGACCAGTGCCATTTCTCCGGTCATTGCAGACCTGAAGGTCGCCGATATTCCCAACACCAACAGGCTCATCTGCCAGGCAGTTCTCGGCGCGGGAGCCAGCGGCGTCATAGCCCAGGCGTTTCCTGGAAAGGACTCTCTTCTTGCCTGCAAAGAGAACGCTGCAGACCATGGAGCAGACCTCTTTGTGGTAACAGAGATGAGTCACCCCGGAGCTGAGCTTTTCATGGCCCCGCTGGCCGAGAAGATGGCTCGCTTGGCCGTGGAGGTGGATGCAACAGGTGTGGTCGCCCCGGCCACGCGCCCGAATAGGATCAGGCTGATTCGCTCCATCATTGGAGATAGGATCATCATCTCGCCTGGCGTAGGTGCCCAGGGAGGCTCTGCCATTGCAGCTTTAGAGGCAGGAGCAGATTACTTGATTGTGGGCAGATCGATCTATGGGGCCAAGAGACCTGCAGAATCTGCTAGAATGCTGCTCGAAACTCTTCTATAGATAGGAAAATAACTAACTATCATGATAGTAGCAGATTTTGCAGTCATCCCAATGGGAAAAGGAACCAGTGCATCGAATTATGTCCGGGCAGTTCACGAAACTTTGAGAGAGAACGGGATCAAGTATGTTTCATGACCCATGTCCACAACAATAGAAGTAAGTGACTTCGAAGAGCTCTCGCTCCTCATCGAGAATGCGAACAAACGGCTGGCAGATATGAGCGTAGAGAGGATATTGAATCCAAACTCAAAAAAGTATAATCGTAGCTAAAGGCAAACATTATTTGCATGCGTGCATTCGTTTAGGGTCAGTGGATCCAATAACCCTATGCAATTAGGACGTTCTTACATATTTTTCTGCTAATATCATGAACATAGAAATGGATATTAATGAGAATGAATATGCTCGATTTCAATCGGGTGTCTGAGTTCATGAAAAATTACATTATCGATAAGATAAATGAGATAACACTGGCACTGGCAGAGCTGAATGATAGCATCACCAAGAGAGGGTTAGACTGCCAAACCGCATCAGAGAATATCAAGCACATCACGAGCATGCTGGAAGAGATGAATGAGCTGTGTCGCGACACCACCGACATGAAAGAATCGAGCTTATCTCATATCATCCGCGAGAAGACAGAAAAACCTGTATTATCGGTCGAGGCACCTAATCTCACTCGCCGCCAACTTATGGACATAATTGACTTTCTGCCCGATGCCACATTTGTCATAGATAATGAGAGAAAGGTGATTGCCTGGAACCGGGCGATAGAAGAGATGACGGGCATCAAGAAGCAGGAGATCATAGGCAAAGGCAACTATTCCTACAGTGTACCCTTTTATGGAGAGCCAAGGCCGATTTTGATAGATATGATATACGACGACAGCATCGGTATTAGATCCCAATACAGTTACGTAGAAAAGAAGGGCGATACCATCTATGCGGAATCGAGAGTACCCTTCCTGCTGGCAGGACACAGAACCTATATCTGGGCTACAGCATCGCCTCTACGAGATGATTATGGCAATCTGATTGGAGCAATTGAATCCATCCGAGACATAACGGAACGAAAAGATGCTGAAGACGCACTAAGAGACTCAGAACGCCGCAGGGCGGATATCATTGATTCCCTGCCCGACGCCACCTTCGTCATCGACAAAGATGGCACAATCATAGCATGGAACCGGGCTATCGAGATCATGACCGGCATCAACGCGAGCGAGATGCTTGGAAAAAACAGGTACGAATATTCTCTGCCTTTTTACGGCAAGAGACGCCCGATGCTCGCAGATTTCATTCTCAACTACAACAAAGAGTCTCCAGAAGAGTATGATGATTGGGGCAGGAGAGTAGAAGGATTGACGGAGATCTACGACTATCTGGAGAGACAGGAAGATGGTAGCCTCTATGGTGAGTCCTATATGCCGGAAATGAAAGGAGGACCCATCTATCTGCAGGGAAGCGCCACCGCACTTTACGGCTTAAATGGCAATATTATAGGTGTTATTGAATCTATGCGCAATATCACTGAGCGCATGAAGGCGCAGATAGAGCTGAAGAACAGCGAGGCGAAGAACAGATCGCTTTTAAATGCCATTCCGGATATCATGTTCCTGATCTCCGAGGATGGGACATTCTTGGACTTCAATGCCCCGGAGAATTCGCCGCTCTATATGCCGCCGCGGTCATTCATGGGCATGAGGATGCAGGATGTCATGCCAGAGAAGCTGGTCACGGAGGCGTTCTGGCATATCAATCAAGCCAAAAAAACGGGAGATATCCAGATCTTCGAATACGAAATGGAGATTAACGGCAAGACGCTCTTTTTTGAGGCTCGTATCAACCTCTGCGGAGATGATGCATTCCTGGTGCTGGTTCGGGATATTACCGAACGCAAAAAGTCACAGGAGGCTCTTTTCAAGGCCAAAGAGGACGCAGAAACTGCAGCTCACGCTAAATCCGAATTTCTGGCCAACATGAGCCATGAGATCCGAACTCCACTTAACGCGATAATTGGCATGACAGGAATACTTCTCGATACAGCTAAAGAGCCCGATCAGAGGGACTGCCTGGAGACCATACAGAGCAGCGGAGAGGTCCTCATGTCTGTGATCAACAATATCCTGGACTTCTCCAAGATCGAGGAAGGAAAAAGAGAGATAGAAAGGCAGCCATTCGAGATAGCCAAGTGCATTGAGGATGTCATGGATCTGCTGATGCCCATTGCTTCAGAGAAGTTTCTTTCCATTAATTATCATATTGACGACGACATTCCCAAGAGCATTCTGGGCGATGCCACCGCAGTCTCCCAGATACTTATCAACCTCATCGGAAATTCTGTCAAATTTACGGACCGCGGTGAGGTATCGGTATTCGTCTCAGGAAGCAGCACGGAAAACGGCAGGATCAAGATATTTTTCTCTGTCAGGGACACAGGAATAGGCATTCCTCAAGACCGCATGGACAGCCTCTTCCAGTCATTTAGCCAGGTTGATATGTCTACCACCCGCAGATTCGGGGGGACTGGTTTAGGCCTGGCCATAAGCAAAAGGCTGGTGCAGCTCATGGGCGGGACCATCTGGGCAGAAAGCGAGATTGGAAAGGGCAGCACATTCAGCTTCACAATTCAGGCCCAAGCTGCAACTCCAGATCAATCCAAAGAGCCGAAGGGCAAGAGCAAAGAGGCTGATTTGAAGCTTGAAATCATCGGCCAATTGAAGCTCTTGTTAGCAGAGGATAATCTCGTAAATCAGAAGGTTGCCCTGCTAATGCTCAAGAAGCTAGGCATCCGGGCGGACGTGGCTGCCAACGGACGAGAGGTCTTGCAGGCTTTAGAACGGCAGGACTACGATGTTGTGCTGATGGATGTTCAAATGCCTGAGATGGACGGCTTTGAGGCTGCAAGGGCTATTCGCGAACGATGGCAAGATGGCTCTCCACATATCATCGCCGTAACGGCTCATGCTCTTGAAGGAGACAGGAAAAGATGCATCGAGGCAGGAATGGATGACTACATTAGCAAGCCCATGCGCCTGGAAGAGCTTGCTGTTGCTTTGGGAAGGTGCTCCTCGCAAAACGAACAAATGAGAAGCGATTGCAGGCAAGTTTAAAAATGGACCAAAACTGTTTTACATCATATAACCTAAAACCAGCTTGGAAGCCAATATAAATATCGCGGCTGCTGATAGGAGGGTAGGAGATGAAAGAAGGTGGAGATGTTTTCCGCAATGTGCTTGATCAATCCGTGCTGGCCAGTCTCCGTGAACTGCAAGATGCGGGAGACCCGGATATTGTTGCCGAGGTGGGTGGCCTTTTCATCAAGCACTCGCCAGAGAAGGTAGACGCCATTATGCGGTCTGTCGAAAAAGATGATGCCAAAGGGCTACAGTTAGCTGCCCACAGCTTGAAGTCGAGCAGCGCTTACATTGGTGCGATGCGACTTTCCACCCTGGCCAAGGAGCTGGAGATGATGGGTCGCTCCAATTCGCTGAACGGCGCCAAAGAAAAAGCGCAGATGCTGAAAGAGGAGTTCTCTTTGGTTATGGAGGCCATTTTAGCGGAAATTCAGATGACGGGCCAATCGATATAAATGCGCTGAATTATAGCACGATAAATTATAGAATTTGAATTGTCTGAGGATGGGTTATGAGCAAGGCGAAGTCCGTTTGTGATCATGTTTATGTTGTAGGAGGATCGGGCCTGTCCGCTCCGGAGGACGCATTCGTCTATCTTGTGGATGCCGGGTCCGAGCTGGTGATGATCGATGCGGGCGTTGGTTATGGGATTAACAGAATCGAGGACAATATCCGATTGATAGGCCTGGAGCCTGCTGCCGTCTGGCATATCATCGCCACCCATTGTCATATCGATCACATCGGCGGCCTGTCTGCCTGGAAAGAACGCTATGGCTCCAAGGTCATAGCCCATGAGCTGGACAGAGCTGGAATTGAGGGCGAGAACAACAGCCTTACCGCAGCCAGCATGTATGGCGTTGACTATCGACCAGTCAAGGTAGACA
>JAJRAX010000230.1 GCA_028679775.1 Methanothrix sp.
GCAAGTATCAAGAGTCAAGTCTAACGAAGCTTCTTGTTGCTTGTTAGGGTACATCCTGAACTTGTAGGCAGTCTTCATCCCTATCCCTGCTCCATCAAAATGATTATGGACCCCTAACTAGATATCTATTTCGCTTCAAGTTCAATAGCAGTAGGTACGGCATTCATCCCATCCCCTGAAGGAGATGGGTCTTCTATACCCCTTTACCCCAACGTTATAACGGTGAATTTCCGGTTTTAGGCATCCGTTGCTGATGATAGTCTGACATATGTTGTAAGATGGAATATTAAATGATATTACTTAACGATATCTATCTATAGATTTACCTAAAATGTGATATCATTACCAAAATTATTAATAATATGGATTGATATAGAAAGAGATATCAATGAAAAATCGCAATCATAATCATTGGAGAATCTGAAATGTTAATTGCATCTGTAACCTGGAGCAGCGAATTGCCTCTCCTTTTAGAAGGCGCTAAGGAGGTCGGACTGGACCTGGAAGCCTGGTCCTCCTCCCAGCTCACCGGACCCGATGAGATAGAAAAGTGTCTCGAATCCCTGAATAGAGCGCAGCTCATCCTCCTCCATCCATCAAGCGATGCCTGCTGGGACGAGATCATTGCTGCCCTGAATCCCCAGACGCCAGTGATCTCGTTTGGGCGTGACCCTTCTCATTGGTCTCTCTCTACCGTGCCCCTAGAGGTCACCACGACCGTCAACAAATACGTTCTCTTCGGTGGTCCCGAGAACTACAAAAATATGCTCAAGTATGCCTGCCGCCAGGCATTAGCCCTGGAGCTGGACTATGAGCCACCTCATGAGCTGCTCTGGCAGGGGCTGTATCATCCACGCCATGAGGCGCCCTTCTCATCGCTCGAAGAATACCGGAAGTGGTACGGCACATCAAACCGTCCGACTGTGGGCATAATGTTCTCTCGAACCTACTGGGCTAATGGGGATCTGGCTGTTGTCAATGCCCTGATAGCTGAGCTGGAAAAGAGCTTTTCAGTAATTGCCGTCTTTTGCTTTGGCATGGGTGACCGGGATCTTGGGGCCTGGTCAAGTGGCCAGGCAGCTCAGGCATTTTTCAAGGGCAACGTCGATGCAATCATCAATCTTCAACAGATCTTTCGCAGCATGAATATAAGTGGCGCTGTGGACTCTCTGTCGGAACTCGATGTTCCAGTTTTTCATCCCCTTCAGGTCTATCATAAGACGGAAGAGGAATGGGAGAAGGACATTCACGGCCTGTCCAGCAACGAGGTGGGCTGGTCGGTGGCCATGCCTGAGTTCGAGGGAGTGATCGAGCCGCTCATCATAGGAGTAGCTGATAAATCAGTATCTGACGGCGCTCTCATCGAGCGGCATGTTCCACTCACGGATAGGGTCTCCAAGGTCTCTCGGCGCGTCGGTGCCTGGATTGCCCTTAAAAAAAAGCCCGCCGCCGAGAGAAAGGTTGCGTTTATCCTGCACAATAACCCCTGCGTCTCAGTGGAAGCATCTGTAGGCGGCGGAGCCCATCTCGATTCCCTGGAGAGCGTAGCTCGAATCATGAACCAGATGTCCGAAGCCGGATATGCCCTGGAAAATCCGCCAAAGGACGGCAAAGAGCTGATTGAGACCATCATGGGAAGAAAGGCCATCTCCGAGTTCCGCTGGACACCGATAGAAGAGATCGTGCAGAAAGGAGGCGCTTTAGCCTACCTGAGCGAGCAGGAATATCGGCAGTGGTTCGATCTGCTCTCTCCACCTGTCCGGGATCGGGTGAGCGAGGCCTGGGGTCGTCCGCCGGGCGAGGAGAAAGACGGCATTCCTGCTGCGATGGTCTATCAGGGAAAGATTGTGATCACTGGTGTGCAATACGGCAATGCCCTGGTCTGCGCCCAGCCGAAAAGGGGCTGCGCCGGAGCACGCTGCGACGGCCAGGTCTGCAAGATACTGCACGATCCGGAGGTTCCGCCAACTCATCAGTACCTGGCCACCTATCGTTACATCGAGAAGTGCTTTGGAGCTGACGTGATCGTGGATGTGGGAACGCACGGCAACCTGGAATTCCTGCCGGGCAAGTCTGTAGGCCTCTCAGGCGACTGCTATCCTGATATTGGGATTGGCGATATGCCGCACCTGTACATCTACAACTCCGATAACCCGCCGGAGGGAACCATCGCCAAGCGGAGGAGCTATGCGGTCCTCGTCGATCACATGCAGGCGGTTATGACCGACTCTGATCTTTATGGTGAGCTAAAAGAGCTTGAGGATAAGATCGCCGAGTACAAGCGAGCCGTAGTCTCAGATGGAGCAAGAGCCCATGCGCTGGAGCATATCATACTGGGCCTCCTGGAGAAGAGCAATCTGGCCAAGGAGATCAAGCTTGAGAAGCTTACGGCTCAGGGTGCCAGCTTCGAGCAGATTTTAGAGAGGGCTCACGACAAGATCTCTCAGCTCTACAACACCCAGATTCCCGACGGCATGCATATCTTCGGAGAGCTTCCAGAAGGAAAACGAAGGGAAGAGATGGTTCGATCCATACTGCGTCCCGAAGTTAGAAAGGCCGCCGCCTCGTTACTCGGAAAAGAGGTTACGACAAGGATCGAGGACCTGCAGGTTATAGACCAGCTCGGCCAGGATCTCGTAAGCGCCATGATGGCTGATTATGCCTCAGGAAACGGCGGAAACGACGGAGAAAATAAAGGAGCAAATCTTTTGGCACTTCGGCAGGCATATGAGATTAAGGCCTCGGACGGCCTGACGGCCTTGCAGGATAGAGTGCGAGATCTCTGTCGGAGAATAGAGGACTCGAAGGAGATGGAGAGCCTTTTGCACGGATTCTCTGGAGGCTACATCAAGCCCGGACCGTCTGGTCTTGTCACCAAAGGAAAGATCGAGATTCTTCCAACGGGCCGCAACTTCTTCTCGCTTGATCCATCATCCATTCCCACCGAGGCTGCCTGGATGGTAGGCAGAAAACTGGCCAACAGTCTCATCGAGAAGTATCGAAAGGAGCAGGGACGGTCTCCGGAGAACGTGGCCATGTTCTGGATGGCAGGAGACGTGATGTATGCCGATGGTGAGCAGATGGCTCAGATGTTCTACCTCATCGGCGTCGAGCCCATCTGGAAAGGAGGCAAGCTGAAGGGCTACCAAGTGATACCGATCGAGGATCTGGGCCGGCCTAGGATCGACCTCACAGTGAGGGTCTCAGGAATCACCCGCGACTGCTTCTACAACTGCATCGAAATCATGGATCAGGCCATCAATGAGTTAGCTGCTCTGGACGAGCCTGTCGAGATGAACTTCCTGCATAAGCATGATCTGGAGAACGGCCAGACTCCACGGATCTTCGCCAGCCGACCGGGGACTTACGGGAACGGAGTGAACCTGGCAGTCTACGCCAGCGCATGGAAGAAGGATAAAGACCTGTCAGACGTATTCATCTATTGGAACGGCTACGCCTATGGCAAAGGGTTCTTTGGCGAGGAGTCCCAGGACCGGCTGATCAAGCAACTGAAGAGCGTGGACGTCACATTCAACAAGACCACCACGGACGAAAAAGATCTCTTCGGCTGCTGTTGCTACTTCGGCAATCACGGGGGCATGACTGCTGCTGCTCGACAGGTTTCCGGAAAAGAGGTCGAAGCCTACTACGGAGATACAAGAGACGCCGATCACGTCGAGGTTCGGGATCTCGCCGACGAGGTCCGACGCGTTGTCAGGACGAAGCTGCTCAACCCCAAGTGGATCGAAGGGATGAAGAGGCACGGCTACAAGGGAGCCGGCGACATCTCAAAGCGCGTCGGTCGTGTTTACGGCTGGGAGGCGACGACCCAGGAGGTGGACGACTGGATCTTTGACGATATAGCAAAGACCTTCATCATGGACGAGGAGAACCGCAAGTTCTTCCAGGAGAACAACCCCTGGGCCATGGAGGAGATGGGCCGGAGGCTACTGGAAGCCGAGCAGAGAGGTTTGTGGAAGGCTGACCCGGAGGTCCTGGATGCACTCAAGAACCTCTATCTGGAGATCGAGGGCTGGATGGAGGAGAAGATGGGCGATGTGGAAGGCGAGTTCCAGGGAGGATCGATAGACGTCATCAACGCAGACGAGGTCAAAGCCTGGAAGGAGAAGATGGCAAAGGTGATAGGATCTTGAGTGGGTCCAAGGCTGGGTCCAAGACAAAGCATTGCCCTGGCCCTACTATCGTTTCCGTCACTTGATATTGCAGGAAGGGAAATAGAGTTGCAGCGGTTTTATCTTTTTGGGTGTAGGGGCCAAGAAGACCGCAGCCCTTCAGGGTGGGGAGGAAGTCACTACCGAAACATCGCCTTCATCTCAAAAACCCCCTGCTCATTTCTCTTGCTGACGTCAAATCCCATCTTCTTAAAAAGCCGGAAGACTGGGTCGTTGCCGACCAGAACCTCAGCCGTGAATCCAAGGAGCCCCTGCCTCTTGGCGAGATAAGTCAGATAGCTGAGCAGCTCTCCGGCTACGCCCTTTTTCTGGCAGTCATCCCTGACCACGAGAGCTACGTCAGCCGTGTACATGTCACTGTTCATGCCGTACTGGCCGATGCCGCAGATAGACTGCCTTTCATCGTCCTCCAAGACCGCCACCAGCACCATCTTGGTGAAGTAGTCCACAGCCACAAACTTTTGCAGGACTTCATGGGGAATATCCCTTCGAGCGGATATGAACCTCTGATACATGCTCTCGTTTGATAAGGAGTAGAAAAATTCCTTGAGCATCGGCTCATCGCTGATCTTGATAGGTCTGATCAACAGTGGCAATCCGGCCCTTGTGGTCTTTCGAACCTCCAGATCCTCCGGGTACTCGCCCTTTATGCCGGGAATGAATGCCTGATCCGGATAGATGAGATGCAGCCTCTTTGCCTCCTCGATCAGCCAGTGCCGAAAACCTGGGTGAGCGATTGAGATGAGGTCCATAGCCCTCTCTCGAATGCTCTTGCCGTGCAGGTAGGCTATGCCGTACTCGGTTACCACGTAATGAATGTCTCCCCGCGTGAGAGTGACTGCCGCACCCTCTCTCAGGAATGGAACGATTCGGGACACGACCGGCCCTCGAGAAGATGCTCCTGCCGACCCATCCGGCTCCGCGCTCTGAGCAGTGGAAGGAAGGGCAAGAATGGTCTTGCCATCATGAGCCAAGGCCGCGCCCCTCATGAAGTCTGCTTGTCCGCCAATGCCGCTGTAAAATCTGTGCCCCAGAGATTCCGATGTAGCCTGACCTGTGAGATCAACCTCCAGAGCACTGTTGATGGCCGTCATCTTCCTGTTTTTAGCTATGATGAGTGGGTTGTTGGTGTAGTCGATGCTCCGAAACTCCACAGACCTGTTGCCCCTCAGAAAATCGAATGTCTTCTTTTTGCCCATGCAGAAGGTTGCTATGCTCTTTCCCGGATGCAGGCTCTTTTGACTGTTGTCCACCGCGCCCGCTTCCATCAGCCGGGCGATGCCATCCCCAAAGAGCTCGGTATGCACTCCCAGATGCCTCTTCAGAGAGAGGCCTGATACGATGGCATTGGGGATGCTGCCGTACCCCACCTGGATGGTTGATCCGTCCTCCACAATGCGGGATACGTACCCACCAATCTTAAGGGCCACCTCTCCTGGCACGTCCTCGATGTACTCCAGCAGCGGCTCATCTCTGGCTATGATGTAGTCCACGTCATCCATGCAAATCCATCCGTCGCCGTCCACCGCCGGCATAAAGGAGTTGGGCTGAACGATGACGATTCCCGCCTTCTCCACCACTGCCCGGACTATGTCAACACTAACCCCCAGGTTCATGTTCCCATCCAGGTCGGGCGGAGTGGTCTGGATCAGAGCCACGTCGAGCGGTATCCTGCCTGAGCGGATCAGTCCCGGCAGGGCTGAGAGAAATATGGGCGTGTAGTCGGCCTCGGCTCGGTTAACGGCTTTTCTCACGCTCTCGCCTATGAAAAAAGAGTTAAGCCGGAAGTTATCTTTGAACTTTTCATCCGTGTAGGGGGCCACGCCAAGAGTGACTATGTTTATCAGCTCGGCATCTATGAAGGCCTTGGGCTGATTCTTTGCGAATTCCAGGAGAGACCTGACCAAATACTGGGGCTCGCCACAGCCTGTGCCCACGAATATCCGGTCGCCAGGGCGAATATTCTCGAAGATGAACCTCTCCTGATCCCAGAACTTGCCGGGCCATTTCTTTTTTATCTCTTCCCAGAAAGCTGCAGTATTTTCTTTCATATAAGATCTGATTTCTCTTTTGTCGTATCTGCGAACCAGCTCCGCAAATTGCTCAGATGCTCCGGATCGTCCGACTCAGATAGTGCAAAGAGAATATCTCCCTGCACCAGGATCGTGCTGCCGGATGGGATGATAAAGTCATCACCTCTCTTGATCATGGCAATAATTATGTCCTGGGAAAGCCCCAGATCGATAACCCTTTTGCCGATGGCAGGCGCCCCATCGAAGACCGGCAATTCAATTATCTTCTCTATAAAACCGACTCCTGCAGGACAGTGGATTTTAAATTCGGATTCATTTCGTTGAGGTGCATCGAGTCCAAGCAATCGAGCTAATGAAGATATGGTAGAACCCTGGACAAGCGCTGACGTAAGGACTATAAAGAATACAAAATTAAATATCCGGTCTGCCTGGAAGAGGCCTGCAATAAGCGGAAAAGTGGCCAGGATAATGGGAGCTGCACCCTTCAGGCCGACCCATGAGACGAGCACCTTCTCCTTAACTGACAGCCCGCTGCCGATCGTGCACACAAAAACGCTCACCGGTCGGGCCAGGAACATGAGTACCAGGGAGATGAGAAGGCCATCTGCTGCAATTGGGATTAGACGATTGGGAAAAACCAGAAGTCCTAGAGCCAGAAACATTACAATCTGCATCAGCCAGGCAGCGCTGTCGTGGATTCTCCGCAACATTCTTTTGTGAATGAAATCTGTGTTTCCTAAAGAGATTCCTGCCAGATAAACAGCTAAAAAGCCGTTGCCCTCCAGAAGGCAGGTGAGGCCATATGTCAACAGCACCAGGGATATGGTCAGAACTGGATAGAGGCCCTCGCATCCCAGCTTGATGCGATTGATGATTCTGCTTATTGTTTTGCCGGACAGATATCCAATGACCGCACCCAGAGCCATCTCCTGGGCAAATGAAGGAATTATGCTCGTAACAGAGGTCAGTTCTCCGGAAATATATGAGACCAGGCTAATTGTCAGAAATATAGCCATGGGATCGTTGCTGCCTGACTCCAGCTCGAGAAGGGGCTGTAGATTTCCTTTGAGGCGGACATTGCTCGATCTTAAAACCATAAAGACTGCAGCAGCATCGGTTGCGGAGACGATGGCTCCAAGAAGCATGGCTTCCAAAATAGGGAGATTGAGCAGGTAGATGGCAAGCCAGCCAACTATCGCCGCAGTAATCATGACGCCAAGCGTTGAGAGAGCAAAACCCCTCCAGAAGATGGGCTGAATGTCATTCCATTTGGTCTGCAGTCCGCCGTCGAACAGTATGAATATTAGAGCTGTAATCCCCAGGCATTGGGCCAGCCAGGGATCGGCGAAAAAGATTCCGCCAGGCCCCTCTGATCCGGCCAGCATGCCAATTAAAAGAAAGAGAAGCAGAGCCGGAACACCAAGTCGTCCTGATGCTTTGCTGGCTGCAATGCTAAGAAGAAGCAGAATCGAGATCCCCAGTAGCAGATGATCTATTAACAGCATCTGCATAATTGTGGGCACCGATAGGAAATAAAGCCAACGCCAAATCCCAAGGAAACCATCTCACATTTACCGCCCGATTTATAACGTTGGGGTAAAGGGGTAGAGAAGACCCATCTCCTTCAGGGGATGGGATGAATCGTACCCCTTTCATTACTTTCGCTCCGCGTGCTCGATGAAGCAGGAAGCCCTGCCCCTTCA
>JAJRAX010000016.1 GCA_028679775.1 Methanothrix sp.
AGGACATAATAGTCACATGTACTCTGACAACCTCAAGTGGCTGCCAGAAGGATTATAAATTTGATATATCGGTGAACACAAAAAATTCTTCCGACATAGTATTAGTGCCCCCCGACATAAGCTTGAAAAAAGGTTGTGTGTTTTCATCACCTACCAGGATAGGGGACCAGGTATTGTACACATACAACGTCACCAACGTAGGGGGTCAGCCTCTGCTGAACCCGAACCTCACCGACCTGCAGAGCTGGGGACCGAATTGCCTCCCGGTCTATAAGAATGGTGATAATGGCAACAATGTGCTGGACCCTGGCGAATCCTGGTGGTATGAATGCCAATATACTATTCGAGATCCAATAGACTATCCAATGCTGCGTATCATGCAGAGCAATAACGATCCCGACGGAATGGAAGAGACAATACAAAACCTGATGGATATCAAGAGCCGCCTGGAGATAGTAATGGATAATTTGCGTCGATCATCCAGCCAATTCGATACCAAGGCGGCCGAACTGGAGACTGGACACGCTACCCTCAATCGGGTGAATTTTACATTCTACAACTACACCAACCAGGTGACTGGAGAGTCATTTAGCAGGACGATCGACTCGATGGGCAATTTGAATAGAACCATCTACACTGATGCAGTCACCGGTGCAGTGATGACCGTTGGTTATGCAGCATCCGGGAAGATCGTCTTTGAGGAGGTCTATTTTCCACCTCCGACAACCAGAGAGTACCTCAAGATCGAGTACGACATGCCAGCCAGAGGATATCGTACCATTACAATTATTGATTATAAAACAGGAAAGACACTGGTATTGATCGTTGATGCTAAGGGAAATATCTTATCTAAGGAATTTAAAATTACTCCCGGATATAAAGAATATGAGGAGAGATTTTATCTCAGAAATACTGCCAAAGTAACAGCCTGGACGAAAGGGGGCGTGAATGTATCCGATTACGATTCATTCACATTGGAGGTCATCCGAATGCTGCCGGTTCTTGCAATCGTGAAGTCTGCAGATAAAGAACCGGTGGATCCGGGAGCTCTTTTAAACTACACAATCAATTATCAAAACATCGCTGGCACAGATGCACATGATGTTGTGATCACGGAGAGCTACAACAAAAGCGTTACCTTCCTGAGATCAGATCCCGCCCCCGATGATGGGACGATCGATAGATGGAGCCTGGGAGATCTCCGTGCGGGAGAATCGGGAAAGATCAGTATCCAGACCAAGGTTGATCCTCTCGCCAAGCCGGGATCGATAATCACCAATCTAGCGGAGATCAACTGCAAGGAGAAGTGCGGAAACATCAGCATCGTAAACACCACCGTGGCAGGAGAGAGGCTGAATATTACCAAGAGCGCCTATCCCAATCCAGTATCACCAGACGAGATCCTGACCTACACCATAAGCTATCGAAATAACGGCGATACAACAGAGACCAATGTGACCATTTTTGATTGGCTGGACAGCCGTGTTGATCTGGTCGATATAACTTCCAGTCCTTCCTTGAATGGCAGCAACTATGGAGACTATTACTGGTGGAGCGTGGGTGATCTCAATTCAGGAGAGATGGGCACGATAACCATGAGGGTAAAGATTAAGCCAAAAGATTTCTTCCTGGAAAATGCCACATGGCTCATCAATACTTATAAGATCAATTCCACTCAATCGGAGGGAGTTCAAGCATCATTGGAGACGCTTGTGATTCACTCTCTTTGGATTAAAAAGACTGCAGACAAGAAGAGTTACGGCCAAGAGGAGAACATAACCTACACCATCAAGTACGGAAATTCCGCACCAATTGCCGCCACTAACGTGACTGTCACCGACTATCTTCCAGATGTGATGCTCATAAGTGCATCACCATCGCCGTCCCCTAACTCGAGCAGCAGAAACCTGACTTGGAGCATCGGAACTTTAAAGGCAAACGAATCTGGGACCATTACTATAATTGCTCAGATCCCAAAGAAGGCGAATGCGACATTCCATGAGGCATCTGAGGTAAGTGGTGTGGGTTATTCATACGTCCGGAAAGAATTATCAACCGAAGAGGAGAAGAAATCGCTCACAAACAGGGTGGTGATAGCAGGAAATTATTATCTTCGCCGATACCCAGTATACGCCAGTTCATCTGTAACCCTGATCGGATCAGCTGGCACCAGTATTTTGAGCCGGGAGCACGGGAGCGGCACTTACAAAGAATCTGAAAAAAGCAGCCTTTACCAGGAGAACAAGAGCGTGAGCCTCGACAAGGTGCTGTTCGCCAATTATCAGCCGACGATATCTCTTCTGCCGGGTGATAGGAGCCTCGAATACGATTCGTTGTGGTCGGACCGGACTGACGTGGAGAACAAGATTCTGCTTGATAAGGTCAGCGAGAATTATCAATATGCAGAAACCTTGAACAAGAGCAGTTCGTTTCAAGCTGACATGAATCAGACGGTTTATGATTCCCAGGTGGATATGGTCTCAGGCATGGCCCGGATTAAATATAAGAAATATTTCGAGGACAGAACAGATATTCTCCAGGAGATCGATGAGAACTACCACGGCAGCTTCCGGATAGAAGAGTCCGTGGATTCGTATGGGGATAGCGTCAAGTTCTCCAAATTAGGCAAAGGCAAAGGATTCGTTTCCTCTGATGAGAGGGTGACAGGCAAACTGAGATCCTATGATTCAGGCAGTGGGTACTACTCATCGGAAGAGACGTCCCAGCTTCTCTCAGTCGAAAAACTTACAAAGATGCAATACGCTCCCTTAGAGCTTGGTGCCGGATCGAGAAATATCACCTATGCCAACCTCTGGCAAGAGGGCATGTGGACCCGTGAAAAGGATAAAATGCTTTTCATAGGCGAAAAGATCCAAGACGCAACGTCTGTGGATAAGGAGGCCTTTATGGATGAGTCCCGTCTTTCTGTTCTCGGAAAGTTCAATGGAAGCCTCAACATGCAATTGAAAAACGGCAAGAACATTGCTCTGGATGAGACATTCATCGGCAGCTATCAGATAGATACTGCCCTCGCAATATACTCATCTCCACGCCATCTTTATCCTCATGTAAATATCAGCAAGAAGGCAGTCATGGTAGGCGAAGATATCGTCCTATTTTTGATTAATGTCAGCAACGATGGCAATAAGCTGCTCAAGCCTCTTATTGTTACAGATTATCTTCCGGAGGGATGCAGTTTCATCAACTCCAGCATCCGGGCCAAGCCCAACGACCAGATAATAAATTGGACCATACCATCGCTTGATATCAGCAGAAAGCTGACAATAAAGATGTGGGCCAAGCTCGATGGACAACGCAGCTATTATACGAATTTCGTGGCAGTTATGGCTACCTGCAAGGAGAGCATTCTGCGAGCCAATAACAGCACTACATTTGAGGCCTACTACCAACCATTGCCTTGCTGTCTGGATGAGAATAGTGCAATCAATGTCACGACGATGCTCAACAATACAACCAGAGGATACTGGGGTGAATGGAATCCACCAGAAGCCTTCAATGTCGCAACCAATTTCACTGATTGCGCATGTCTGTCAGACGAATATTACGATGCACTGGAGAAGAACATGACCCAGATATGCTGTGCATCTAACTACGAAGTACCTTGAGCTACCTGACCGCACGAAATGGCAATTCACTGATCTTTGCCGAAAAAGAGGAACATCATCAGGCCGGAGCGTGGCCGGGAAAGCGTTCCTTTTCCCGGACCCTAGCTCAGCTCTGCTTCAGACCTATGCCTGAGGCTCCTGTCCTTTTACCTGCTTGTAGTGGCGGTACATGATGCCTAGAGCGTCGGCCACCTGCTCCGGAGTAGAGACGACGGGAATGCCGGCATTTTCCATCTTTATCACATCAGGCATGGCAAACTCTTTTCCTGCGACGCATGCGATGATCGGCTTGCCCTTGTAGTTGATGCTCTTGAGGGCATCTACGTAGCTGTCCAGGATCTCGGCCTGAAGGACCACTATGAAGCTGCCCACATCATCGCTGTCAACTCCTATCTCAATCGTCCTTTTCACGGTTTCGGCATCCTGGCTGAATGTGTAGTCCACAGGATTCATGCCGCAGACATAGTCAGGCAAGAGCTTCTTCAGTCGCTCCTTGTTCTGAGGCTCAAGCTCTGAAAGGCGCATGCCGTTGTCGATGATGGCGTCGGCTGCGATAACGCCGAGAGAGCCCGCGTAGGTTATGATGAATACGCCCTCACGATTGGGGAACGGCTGCTTGGATATGATGCGGGCAAGGTTGAACATGTGCTCGTAATCGCGCGCTCTGATTATGCCCGACTGGCGGAAGACCGCGGAAAAGATCTGGTCGTTTCCGGCCATAGAAGCTGTGTGGGATGCTACTGCCTTTTTGCCTGCATCGGTTCGCCCGGACTTAAGAACAACTATCGGCTTATTGCGGGTGATCCGCTTGGCTGCATCAATGAAACGTCTGCCGCCTTTCACAGACTCCAGATACATGCAGATGACATTGATGAACTCGTCTTTGCTTACTGCTTCCATGATATCGGTCTCATTGATATCCAGCTTGTTGCCGATGGTTGCGATGATTCCGAAATCCATGATGTGACGCAGACCCCAGAGCATTCCCGCGGCGCAGACGCCGGCCTGAGAGACGAGGCCAATGTTGCCCATGGACAGAGCGTCCACGATGCCTATTGACTGGACCATGCTGCAGTGGGTGTTGATTATGCCAGAGCAGTTGGGTCCAAGCAGCCGGACGCCGTATCTGTCGGCGATCTCCTTCATCTGCAGCTCGATCTTCAGGCCTTCCTCGCCAAGTTCGGCAAACCCTGCGGACTCGACGACGATGTAGCGTATTCCGCACTTGCAGCACTCCTCCACGACATCAGGCGTGACCCCTGCCGAGACCAGGATGATGGCCACGTCAACTGGCTCAGGAACCGCGCTGATGCACGGATACGCCTTGCAGCCGCAGATCTCATCGGCACGGGGATTTATGGGATAGAGCTTTCCCCTGAACTTGTGGCTGACCAGATTGGTAAAGACGTTCCATCCCAATTTTCCCGGTGTGCCGGAGGCACCAATGACTGCAATGCTCTTCGGATAGAACAGGTCGTGCAGGTCCTGCTTTTTAGCCTCAGGCGGCTCGGGT
Organism: Methanothrix sp.; assembly: GCA_028679775.1. Taxonomy (GTDB): domain Archaea; phylum Halobacteriota; class Methanosarcinia; order Methanotrichales; family Methanotrichaceae; genus Methanothrix. The sequence goes on from JAJRAX010000016.1 coordinate 5,140, forward strand.
CTGGGATCGCCCAAAATGATGCGAGCATCAACCACCATGTAGCCCTCAGGATAGAGGAACACGGGATTGAGATCCATCTCCGAGATATCAGGATTGTCCATCACAAAGTCGGATACTGACAGGAGCAGCTTCTCCAGGGCGTTGATATCAGAAGAATAGCCGCGGTATCCTCTGAGCAGTGCATAGCCCTTGATCTCCTCAATCATGTCTTTGGCATCAGAGGATGAGATTGGGATCGAGCGGAAGGAGACATCCTTTAAAACCTCTACAAAGACTCCACCAAGGCCAAACATCAACACCGGCCCGAATGTGGCATCATTGGCCACACCCACGATGGCCTCCACGCCTGGCCGGGCCATCTTCTGGACTGAGACGCCTTCGAGCCTCTTGCCGGAAAATGCGGTGACAATCTCTCGATAGGCGGACCTTACCTCGTCGCCATTTTTCAAGTTAAGCTTAACGCCGCCAGCATCGGATTTATGGACGACATCAGGGGATAGCACCTTCATGGCCACTGGACAATCAAGGGCAGAAAAGATCTCTACTGCATCATCCTCGGTTCTTGCGACTCCGGTCCCGGTGGTTGTGATTCCCAGGCGTTCTAAAACGGCTTTGCTCTCGTGCTCCATCAAATAGGTCCGGCCACTTGACCGGGCCCGATCGATAACCTCTCTATATTGCTTTGCCATTTTGACCCCGAAATACTGTGTTCTCTTCTGGCCGCTATGCGTTCGTTTATCTTGATTCTCACCTTAAAAAGCTTACCAGACTTACGAAATATCAATAAACGATTGGCTGTGACTCTATGTCGTTTACAGCTCCAGTATGTCTTTGGAAGCGATTCTTTGGAAGCGATGCTCTTATCTCGGATAAATGACCAATAATCCTGCATGGATAAGGAAATTGTCCAGGTCATTTTAGAGAAGAAGCCCTCCGTCAAGAACCCAATCTTGATCGAGGGGTTCCCTGGGATCGGCCTGGTGGGCAACATCGCCAGCCAGTACATAGTCAACGAACTGAAGATGACATATCTCGGCGCCATGAGCTCCAGGTACTTTCCGCCTCTGGCAGTTCTCATGGGGGGAGTTGTGAACATGCCTGTCAGGATCTATGAGGATGCTGAGAAGGGCATAGTGATTCTCACCGCCGACATTCCAGTTCATCCTCTCGCCTCATTTGAGATTGGAAAGGAGATAGTCTCCTTCGCCGAGTCCATCAGCGCTAAAGAGATGATCTGTCTTGCAGGCATCACGGTTATGGGCGACGAGCATCGGGTCTTTGGAGCAGTCAGCCGAGAGGATTTGCTCGATCGCATCAAGGAGAAGACGGAGGTCTTTGAGCTGGGTACAATCACAGGCATTACCGGCAGCATCATGAATGAGTGCCGTATCCGAAACATGCCGGCCATCTGTCTGCTCGGCGAGACAGCCTCAGCAGAACCGGATCCAAGAGCGGCCATAGCCACCATCGAGACGCTCAACAAGATCTATGATTTAGGGATAAGCACAGCTAAACTCTCTGAGCAGGCGGAGCAGATCGAACTGCAGATGGCGCAACTCGCCCAGCAGATGAAAGCCGCCGCCCCAGAAGAACAGCAGGTTCAGATGCCCAAAGAGTTTCCCATGTACGGGTGATGCCTAATGATCTACATAGCGCTAACGGGATTGGCTAAACATGTGATAAAGGAGCTTCTTGCTGCCAAAGTCAGGACGGTGGAGATCAGGAGTCCCAACAACTTCTTCGCCCTTCTAAGTGTCCAGCCGGGAGACAGGATATTTCTTACCGAGTCCAGTGCTCCGGACATAGTCCCCGGAACCTCTGGCCTGATCGCCAGCATCAGAGCCATGCAGACGATCACACACCGCACCATTCAGTCAAGCGAGGACTATTATGAGGAGCGGGAGGCCCAGGCGGCCAGGGTGCAGCTGCAGCTCTTGGCAGTGGGTCGGGTGAGAAGGATCACCAACTTCGAGCCTGGCACGCCACTCATGCTGGATGTAGATGAAGTGAAATACTGCGACGCTCGATGAGTTGGGGGGCACGCTTTGCCTGCTATGAAGATCCTCTTAGTTACAGGAAGACTGGCAGAGGGACAGGTCAGATCCCGCGCAGCAGGGGCAGATGTGCTGGTGGCTGATGTTGATGTAGCAGCCTTCATAACGCCCAGGATGCTGCTTTGTGCGGCTCCTCGTGGCTACGACCTCATCCTGATACCTGGAGCGATCACGGCGGACTTCAGGAATGCGGAACGCGCTCTCAAGACCCCCATTCGCCTGGGTCCCAAGCACGCAGCAGACCTGGGGATGGTATTGGATCATCTGTGCAGGAATGAGATTGATCTATCTCGAACCGTTCCCGCCTGCCAGCTGATTCTTGGAAAGATGAGGGAGTATGCCAATGGCCAAGCGGAAAGGCTGGAGAGAAAGGCTTCAGCCAAGATGGTCATAGGAGGTATCAAGATCGGGGGCAGTTCTCGCATGAAGGTCCTGGCGGAGATAGTCGATGCCACGCGCTTTTCGCCTGCGGCCCTCCGGGAGAGGATTCGCTATTATGAGGAAGAGGGCACCGATATGATCGACCTGGGAGTTCCACTGGATGCCGATGTCCAACAGGTGAAGGCCTCACTGAAGACTGCCAAAGAGGCCACCGACCTCCCAATAAGCATCGATACGCTCGCCCCGGAGCTGATAATGGCCGGACTTGAGGGCGGAGCCGATCTTCTGCTGAGCTTAAACGGCCAGAGCCTTCCAATTGTTGGCAGAGCCGTTGCCGAGGCCGGGGTGCCGGCAGTGGTCATCTCAGGCCCAGGCGCGGTCAGCCTTGAGGATAACCTGAAAACTGCACAAGATATGGGAATTTCTGTTATTGCCGACCCGGTCCTCGATCCGCCGCTATTCGGATTGGCGGGCTCCATAGAGAGGTACCTGCAATTTAGCAGGGATCATCCGGACGTTGCCCTGTTCTTCGGGGCCGGCAATGTAACTGAGCTACTGGATGCCGATACTCCTGGAGCGAACGCCCTGCTGGCAGCCCTTGGCGCTGAGGTCGGGGCGAGCATACTCTTCACTCCTGAGTACAGCGCCAAGGCGAGAGGAAGCGTGCGAGAGCTTGCAGTAGCCTCGCGAATGATGCAGCTCGGATCCAGTCGAAGAGCGCCTCCCAAAGACCTGGGGCTCGATCTTCTCATCCTGAAAGAGAAGCGACGTCTGCCGGTGGAGGCCCTGCCTGACAAAATCGTCCCGGCAAACGGTGGCCGTAAATTCGAGCCGGACTCTTCAGGCTGCTTCAGAATTTTTCTAGCTGGTGGCCAGATCGTGGCGCAAAATGCAAAGACAACTGTAGCCGGAAGGCGTGCTCGTGACGTTCTCAATACCATCATCGATATGGGTCTCGTCAGTCGTCTGGATCACGCCGGATACCTGGGCCGCGAACTGGAGAAGGCGGAGATTGCTCTTGGCCTGAAAAGAGACTATGTTCAGGATGAACCCCTCTGGTCCGCAGAGAAGAGTTAAATAATTGGTCTCGCGAGATAGGTTCGGATGAATTCGAAGGCTTTTGCAATCTTTGTAGGCGCAATTATGGTACTCTCCGCCTTTGCAGGATTCGTGATGATGGGGTCCGACCAAAGCGATATTCCTGTTGAGTCATCGGACAGCGGTTCTGTCCAGACATTTGGAATGCAGGGCAACCTTGTAGAATGGAACTTCGAGGGACTCCAGGATGTCCTGGAAATGGCTCCTGAGAGCACAGTGATGGCATACTGGCTCAATATGAGCGCATCAGATAATCTAACAAGTGCCGTTGCCGCAGCTCTGCCTGATTCCCTGGGATTGAAATACTCAAGCCAGCTTTACAGCACCAAGATGGAAAGGATGGCCAATATCAATTTCAATGGGACCTGGGCAGAATTCCATTGGATTAAGCCCTACGCAGTTGGTTACAATAGCCTGGTCATACCCTATGAGAACTACATGATGATTCCCACGGGGTCAGATTTTGTCACAGTCATGGGAATGCCGGTCCTCTTCGGAACTCAGGAGTCGGTGCCGCAGGTGATAGATGTTATCACCGGAAGCATGCCCACTATGAACTTTACATTAGTTGGCGATGATCACTCAGACCTGCAGCTTGCAGCCTTGGGCAGCGGTGGGGCGAGCATGCCTCTATCAGGCGCGTACCAGGAGTTCTACCTGGGCGTAAAGGCTGCAAATAATACCGAGGCCAACGGCTACTCACTCAACGCTAAGATTGCAGGGCCTCTGTCGAGCACAAGCCAGAGGATTGAGGATATCGCTTCCAAGAACAATCTCAGCGTGACGGCCCAGGATTCAGATATAGAAGTATCCGGTTCTGTAGCCCGCGAGAATTTAGAGAGCGTGCTGACGGCATTTCTCGGGCCGTAGCGCAACCTTTTTACATGTGGAGCTAGTGGCTTCTTACAATCTGAACCGTCTAATTCGTTAGGCGTTTTTGCGATGAATGATGATGGGCATGGTGCCCGGAAGGAGATTAAATTATGGCAAGACCAATATTCGTAAGGTTTGACGTCCCAGCAGAGCTGGCCAGCAAGTCACTTGAGGCCCTCGAGCTGGCTCGCGATACAGGTAGGATCAAGAAGGGAACCAATGAAGCCACCAAGGCCATTGAACGCGGCGTGGCTCGTCTGGTTATTGTCGGCGAGGATGTTATGCCACCCGAGATCGTGGCCCATATTCCTGCCCTCTGCGAAGAGAAGAAGACGCCTTATATCTATGTCAAGAAGCAGAGCGAGTTAGGCGCGGCTGCCGGCTTGGGTGTAAAGAGCGCTGCTGCAGCCATCGTAGAGCCCGGAAAAGGAAAAGAGTTGCTTGATGAGATCGTCTCAAAAGTGGCAGCTTTGAAGTAGGTGATACCCGATGGATGATGAGAACGGCATACCGGCAGAGGTCATCGAGGTCATCGGCGTCACTGGGATGCATGGCGAGGCAACGCAGATCAAGTGCCGTATCCTGGAAGGCAACAACAAGGGCCGCATCATTACCAGGAACTGCATGGGCCCCATTCGCATGGGCGATGTCCTGATGCTGCTGGAGACCGCCAGAGAGGCCAAGAAGCTTACCAGCAGGTGAAGGAAGATGGAAGAGAGAAAGTGTTCATTCTGCAATAAGACCATCGAACCGGGCACAGGCAAGCTCTATGCCAAGAAGGACGGCACGGTCTTTTACTTCTGCTCCGCAAAGTGCGAGAATAACGTTGCCCTTGGCCGCGTAACAAGAAGGATCAAGTGGGCCAGAAAGGGGGCATAAGGCCTGGCGGAACTGGAAAGGACCTTCATCATGGTCAAGCCCGATGGAGTGCAACGCGCTCTCATCGGCAAAATACTGCAGCGCATTGAGGAAAAGGGCTTCAAGATCGTGGCTATGAAGCTTGCAGTGATGCCGGTGGAGAAGGCCAAAGCCCACTACGCCGAGCATGTAGGCAAGAAGTTCTACCAGGACCTGGTGGATTTCATCACATCTGGGCCATCCGTCTCCATGGTAGTTGAGGGACGGGGCGCAATTGCCGCTATGAGGAAGATGAACGGAGCCACCAATCCGGTTGACGCGGTCCCCGGAACCATTCGAGGGGATCTGGCCATCGAGACCGGACGAAATGTGGTGCACGGCTCGGACTCAGCCGCGTCCGCGGCTCGCGAGATTGCCCTGCACTTTACCACAAGTGAGCTTGTAGATTACAAACGAATCGATGAAACGTGGCTCTACGAGTGAGATCGGGCAGAAAGCAAACTGCCCGCTCCCATAGGAGCCTTTAAATTCTCAAAAACTCAAAGGTATTTTTTAGAATCACATCTCCTGGAAGCGACCGGTATGCAACAGAAGTCCAAAAAAGCCAGTAAGGGCAAAGAGTCCAACCTGAGAACCCCCATAGTAGTGGTGATGGGACACGTGGACCACGGCAAGACCTCTCTACTAGATAAGATCAGGGGGACTGCGGTAGCTAAGGGTGAAGCTGGACTCATCACGCAGCATATTGGTGCCACGGAAGTCCCGCTGGACGTGGTACAGGAGTTTTGCGGATCGCGTTTTGGAAATGAGATGCAGATACCTGGTCTTCTGTTCATAGACACTCCTGGACATCATGCTTTCACCTCCATGAGGAGCCGGGGGGGATCTCTTGCCGACTTAGCAGTGCTGATTGTGGACGTCAACGAGGGCTTTCAGCCTCAGACCATTGAGTCGCTGACCATTCTCAAACGCTTTAAGACGCCATTCGTGATCGCCGCCAACAAGATGGATCGGATCGGCGGTTGGCATGCTATCCCCAATGCTCCGTTCAGCAAGAGCTTCAAGACGCAAAACGAGAGGGTTGTCGAGGTTTTGGACACCAAGATCTACGAACTGGTGGGGGAACTCTACAAGTATGGTTTTGATGCCGACAGATACGACAGGATCTCAGACTTCACGAGGACTGTTGGAATTGTTCCCATCAGCGCAATCACTGGTGAAGGCGTCCCGGATCTTCTCATGGTGCTGGTTGGACTCGCCCAGAGGTTTTTAAAAGAGAACCTGTTGCTTACTGCGACCGGTCCGGGTGTGGGCACCATCCTGGAGGTCAAAGAAGAAAAGGGCCTCGGCACTACCTTGGACGTCATTCTCTACAACGGCGAGTTCAATTCAGGCGATACGATCATTGTGGGGACGGCTCACGAGCCCATCATCACAAAGATCCGGGCACTGCTCAAGCCCAAGCCGCTGGCTGAGATCAGAAGCGATGAACGATTTCTGCCTGTTAAGCATGTGGTTGCAGCGTCAGGAGTGAAGGTCGCTGCGCCTAAACTGGAGAACGCACTAGCAGGGTCGTCCATTCGAGTGGTTACAACGGCTGAAGAGGCCGAGGTGTTGTCCAAGCAGTTGAAGTCGGAGCTGGAGGCTGTGCGCATCGATGCCGAGGCCGAGGGCGTGATACTCAAGGCGGACACCATTGGCTCGCTAGAGGCTCTTGTGGGCGAATTGAAGGCAAAGAAAATTGCCATTCATTATGCAGACGTGGGGCCCATCTCCAGAAGGGATGTGATCCGGGGTGCAGCCATCAAGGATCCACTGCTAGGTGCGATTCTGGCATTCAATGTCGCCATCCTGCCAGATGCAGTGAGCGAGATTCAGAAGACCAATGTGCCAGTATTTTGCAGCGATATCATCTACACCATCCTGGAGAGCTATGAGCAGTGGATGGAGAACCAGAAGATGCGAATAGAGCAAGAGCGGCTGGAGGCAGTGATCCGGCCTGGAGCGGTGCGACTTTTGCCTGACTGCGTATTCCGGCAGTCCAAGCCAGCCATTGTGGGAGTGCAGATCATCGGCGGGGTTATTCGAACCCAGATCAATCTGATGAGAGAGGACGGGGCCAATGTGGGTGAGGTCAAGGGCATCCAGGCCCGAAATGAGAACGTCGGCTCAGCAACCGTTGGTCAGGAGGTTGCCATATCCATAGATGGGCCAACTGTAGGCCGGCAGATCCACGAGGGAGATATACTCTACGTCAACATTCCTGAAAAGCATGCCCGCATTGTGGAGCTTGAGCTGAAGCCCAGGCTAGCAGAGGACGAACGTGAGGTCTTGGAGAAGTTCCTGGAGATCAAGCGCAAGAAGGACCCATTCTGGGGAAGATAATCTCGGCATATTCTTTTTTGTAGAGTCCCGAATGTTTGGCATTTATATACCCCGCGATTTCCCTTTAATTTTCTCCGTTGCATTAAAATCACGTTCCATTCTGGACAGGAAT
>JAJRAX010000017.1 GCA_028679775.1 Methanothrix sp.
GATACCTCTTCGGCCCTGTGCTCTCGCGCCGCCTGGGCCTATCTATGGGCGTGGATCTGCTAAAATTCAAGACCTGCAACCTGGATTGCGTCTATTGTGAGCTGGGCCGCACCGCCTGTCTTACCACCTGCCGGGATCGCTTCGTGCCCCGCAAAGATGTCTTGAAGGAGATAGAACTGAGACGAGATGAGCCCTTCGACCATCTCACGCTTGCCGGGTCTGGCGAGCCGACTTTGAGCCTTGACCTTGGTGAGGTCGTAGCTTATGCCAAGAAGGTCGTGGGCGCGCCCATTGCGGTGATCACCAACAGCACTCTTCTTTCCAGCCCCGCGGTTCGAAAAGAGATGGCTGCGGCTGACGTTGTCCTGCCATCATTGGATGCCGCCAGCGAAAGCGCCTTTTCTGCCATCAACCGTCCGGCATCAGGCCTCACTGCAGCCGAGATGATTCAGGGATTGAAGGACTTCCGTGGTGAGTTCTCAGGGGAGATCTGGCTTGAGGTGATGCTGGTTCAGGGCATTAACGATCATGAGGCTGAGGCCATCGCACAGGCCGCGCTCTCAACTGAGCCAGACAGAATTCAGCTCAACACCGTGGTCAGGCATCCTGCTGAGCCCGTCGAGGCGCTCGGCAGAGAGGAGATGGAAAGGATGCTGGAGATCTTTCCAGGTGCCGAGCTGATCCCGGACTGGGACTGGAGCGTTCCAGAACGCATTCGGGGTCGGCTGATGGACCTTCTTTTTTCCAGGGAGTGCACCCTTGAGGAGATAAGCCTTAATCTGGATCTGGAGGCAAGCGACGCCATCAAGTACTGCAAGATCCTCGAGAAGGACGGCCTGATAACGAGAGGGCTTTTCCGCGGCAAGCTTCTTTTTCATGCGGTGTAATTGGAAATGGGAAGTTGTAACTATTGTTATACAAATCCTAATAGCTTATGGTAACCAACCGACGGAACGACACTCATGACAGCAAAGAACAGCAACTGCGAGACATGCGCCCAGAAGGGCTCCTGCAAGGATGAGTTGGAAGGAAAAGAATGCAAAGGCCAGATAAATCGGATGGCCAGGGTCAAGCACAAGGTCATCATCGCCAGCGGCAAGGGTGGTGTGGGCAAGAGCACAGTCACAGTCAACTTAGCCCGCGCCCTGCAGATGAAGGGCCTGCGAGTGGGAGTACTGGATGCTGATATCACCGGCCCGGATATCCCAAAGCTCCTGGGAATCGAGGATGCTCGGCTAAATCAGGGCCCGGAGGGAATTGAAGTACCCCTGGCGGAGGGCATCAAGGCCGCATCCATGGCCTTTGTCCTATCCAGCCGCGATGCTCCCGTGGTCTGGCGCGGTCCCATGAAGATGGCGGCCATCAAGCAGTTCATCCAGGATGTGAACTGGGGAGATCTTGATTTCCTGCTGATCGATCTGCCGCCTGGCACAAGCGACGAGCCGCTTTCCGTTGTGCAGCTTATCCCGGACTTGGCCGGAGCAATAATTGTGACAACTCCGCAGGAGGTGGCTCTGCTCGATTCTCGTAAGGCTGTGAACATGGTAAAAGCCATGAAGATGCCGGTTTTAGGCATCGTCGAGAACATGTCGGGGCTTGTCTGCCCTCATTGCGGAGAGAGCATCAGCATCTTTGGGTCCGGAGGCGGAGAGAGGATGGCAGAGGAGATGGATGTGCCATTCCTTGGAGCCATTCCAATCGATCCGTCGGTCTGCGCGCTGGGGGACAGAGGTCAGACATTTGTGCAGAGCGGGACGAAGGCTGGCGGGAGCTTCAGCCGGATTGTGGAGCGGCTGATAGAGATGTTTTAAGAACAATGGGATTGAGCAAGTAATTCATGCATCGCATACTGGTGAGCAATGATGACGGCGTTTATGCCGCAGGGTTAAGGGCTGCGGCGAGTGGCGTGCAGGGCTTGGGCCAGGTAGTTGTGGCTGCGCCCTCCGGGCAGAAGAGTGGTGTTGGAAGATCGATCTCCGTCTTCGAGCCGCTGCGCTACGCCGAGGTCAACCTGAACGGCTTTCGGGCCTATGCAGTCACTGGAACGCCTGTTGATTCAGTCATCATCGGCATCTTTGCCATCATGAAAGGAGAGCTGCCCGATCTTTGCGTCTCAGGGATCAATGTCGGCGAGAACATCAGCACCGATACTGTCACCACCAGCGGGACCATCGGAGCCGCTCTTGAGGCTGCAAGCTACGGCATTCCCTCAATTGCCGCATCCATTCAGGTCGTGGACCAGGGCGACAAGTTCGATATGCACCACGGGGCCAAGCACAGCTTTGCGGTAGCCGAAAAGGTCCTGCACCGCGTCGCTTCCAGGGTGCTGGAGAACGGGCTTCCGGAGGGCGTGGATCTTTTGAATCTCAATGTTCCGGCAGACGCATCTGAGGGCACAGAGATCGTGGTGACGAGGCTTGCGAGAAAGATCTTCACCACCAAGGTGCAGGAGCGCTTTGATCCGCGGGGCAGGCCCTACTACTGGATAGATGGGGATCTGATCACCCAGGATGCAGAGGGCACCGATGTGCAGACTGTCTACCAGGATAGAAAGATCTCGCTCACTCCGCTAAGCCTTGACTCGACTGCGAGAATTGACTTCAAAGAGATGGATGGGATGTTTTAGGATGGGACAATTTTTATTTTAAGGTTGTCGGCCTTTCGAGCCAGGCCAAAGCTTCTATTTCCGCCCGCCGAGCGAAAGTCAAATTACTCCCTTGGTGCTGGGAATGGCAGTCCCCTCTATCGCCACAGCCTCTCGAATTGCGAACCCCAGGGCCTTGAAGATGCTCTCCATTTTGTGGTGGTCGTTCTCTCCGTAGAAGCGCACGTGCAGTGTGAGCCTGGCCCCAACTGTGAGCGCCTCCAAGAACGGCTGAAGGAGCTGCACATCATAGTCGCCTATCCTCTCGCCTCGGAAGTCTCCTGCCATGATCAGATAGGGCCTGCCTGAGAAATCCAGGGCCACATCAGCCAGGGCCTCGTCCATTGGCACCGAAGCTGAGCCGTAGCGGCGGATTCCCCGGCGTTCTCCAAGGCTCTTGTCCAGGGCGAGTCCAATGGCTGAGCCCAGTGCCTCGTTTTTCCAGAATCCAGGCTCTGCCTGAGCTGTCAGGTCCATTGAGGCCGTGCGTGCCAGGGCTGTGAGCATGTGGTCGAGAAAGCCCGATCCAGATCTGACTTGAGCACTCCCCGATCCATCAAGCTCCACCTCAGCCGCGGCTCGGCATTCCCGGAAGAGCCCGTCTGCCTTTCCTAATCTCATCTCCCTCACCTTATTGCCTTAAAGCTTCCAGAGTCCGTCGCACGCTCAGCTTGCCGGTGTAAATCGCCGTCCCGGCCACAGCTCCCGCGGTCCCGGCGTCCCTCAGAGCAAAGACGTCTTCAATTGATGTCACTCCGCCTGCAGCTACTACCGGAATCCTGACAGCTGCCACAAGGTCGCGCGTAGGCTGCAGGTCGATTCCCTGCTGCTGGCCTTCCACATCGATGTTTGTGAACAGAATTGACCCAGCTCCCTTCTCCTCAAAGAGCCGGCCCAATTCAACAGCCTTCTTTGAGAGCGTCCTCTGCCAGCCTTCAGTTGTCACATTTCCCTTTTTAACATCCAGGGCCACCATTATCCTCTCCTTGCCGTGCCGGTCTGCCAAACGGGTGACCATGTCCGGGTCTTTGAGGGCTGCTGTGCCGAGGATCGCCCGGTCCACGCCAAGATCGAGGATGCTTGCCACATCCTCCTCTGTTCTGATGCCACCGCCCACCTGAGTGAACAGGTCAAGCTTTTTCACTATCTGGCTCAGGATTGGGGCGTTGATCCTTTTTCCCAGAATCGCTCCGTCCAGATCAATGATGTGCAGATGATCAGATCCCTCTGCTACCCAGTGCTCTGCCTGCGCTAGGGGGTTGTCCAGGGCCACGACCTCGGTTCCAGGCACACCGCCTACGAGCTGCACGCATTTGCCGCCGCGTAGATCCACCGCAGGAAAGAATGCAAAAGTCATGTCATCCCCAATGAAGCATTTAGACCTTAACCGTTTCGATCTTCAAGAAAAAAAGTGCACAAGGGTTTGGATTAGGGGCCTTAGAACAGGCGAGCTTTGATGTGCCTTGCCGCCAGCAACGCAGCAGCAGCAAATGTTAGCTCAAAGCCTGGA